>NZ_BCAZ01000007.1:0-140603 GCF_001320205.1 Pseudomonas sp. NBRC 111123 | reverse complement strand
GGTCCGGCGCGAAGAAGCGGTCACGGTCATAGTGCGGCACTTCACGACGCAGCGCCTGGCGCGCCTGCTCCAGCTTCGCCGAAGTCTTCAGGCCTTTGCGCAAGTCCAGCCCCTGACACGCCCCCAGCCATTCGATGGCCAGCACACCACGGGTGTTCTCGGCCATTTCCCACAGGCGCTTGCCAGCGGCTGGGGCCATGGACACGTGGTCTTCCTGGTTGGCCGAGGTCGGCAGGCTATCGACACTGTGCGGGTGCGACAAGGCCTTGTTCTCGCTGGCCAGGGCGGCAGCGGTGACCTGGGCGATCATGAAGCCGGAGTTCACCCCACCGTTTTCCACCAGGAATGGCGGCAGCTGGGACATGTGCTTGTCCATCATCAGCGAGATGCGGCGCTCGCTCAGCGAACCGATTTCGGCGATCGCCAGGGCGATATTGTCGGCGGCCATGGCCACCGGCTCGGCGTGGAAGTTGCCACCGGAAATCACGTCGCCTTCGGCAGCGAACACCAATGGGTTGTCCGACACGGCGTTGGCTTCGATGCCCAACACCTCGGCAGCCTGGCGGATCTGGGTCAGGCAGGCGCCCATGACCTGCGGCTGGCAGCGCAGCGAGTATGGGTCCTGGACCTTGTCGCAGTTCTTGTGCGACTGCGACACTTCGCTGGATTCGCCCAGCAGGTCACGGAAGCACGCGGCGGTGTCGATCTGGCCACGCTGGCCACGCACGTCGTGAATGCGCGCATCGAACGGCGAACGCGAACCCAGCGCAGCCTCGACGCTCAGGCCACCACAGGCGATGGCGGCGGCATACAGGTCTTCGGCGTGGAACAGGCCGCGCAGGGCGTAGGCAGTGGATGCCTGGGTGCCATTGAGCAGGGCCAGGCCTTCTTTGGCGGCCAGGGTCAGCGGCTCGAGGCCGGCGACAGCCAGGGCTTCGGTAGCCGGCAGCCACTGGCCCTGGTAACGCGCCTTGCCTTCACCAAGCAGTACCAGCGACATATGCGCCAGCGGGGCCAGGTCGCCAGAAGCGCCCACCGAGCCTTTGAGCGGGATGTGTGGGTAGACTTCGGCGTTGACCAGGGCGATCAGCGCATCGATGACCTTGCGGCGGATACCGGAGAAACCACGGCTGAGGCTGTTGATCTTGAGGACCATGATCAGCCGCACCAGCGCGTCGTCCAGCGGCGCGCCGATACCGGCGGCGTGGGACAGCACCAGCGAACGCTGCAGGTTCTCAAGGTCGTGGCTGGCGATACGGGTCGAGGCCAGCAGGCCGAAACCGGTGTTGATGCCGTAGGCGGTACGGTCTTCGGCAATGATCTGCTCGACGCAGGCAACGCTGGCGTCGATGGCCGGCGCGGCGCTGGCGTCCAGTTGCAGGCGCACGGGTGCGGCATGGATGGCGCGCAGCTGTGCCAGGGTCAGGGTGCCGGGCTTGAGGGTCAGTTCGGTCACTTTGCTACTCCAATTCTGTCGGGGGCCCGCAGGCCCCTCTTGTTGTTCAGTATCACTCAAAGCGCGGCGATCAGCCCGTGATCATTGGCAGGTCGAGGCCCTGCTCCTTGGCGCAGTCGATGGCGATGTCGTAACCGGCATCGGCGTGGCGCATCACACCAGTCCCCGGGTCGTTGGTCAGTACGCGAGCAATACGCTCGGCGGCCTCATCGGTACCGTCGCAGACGATGACCATGCCCGAGTGCTGGGAGAAGCCCATGCCCACGCCGCCGCCATGGTGCAGCGAAACCCAGGTGGCGCCGCCTGCGGTGTTGAGCAGGGCGTTGAGCAGCGGCCAGTCGGAGACCGCGTCGGAGCCGTCGCGCATGGCTTCGGTTTCGCGGTTCGGGCTGGACACGGAACCTGAGTCCAGATGGTCGCGGCCAATCACCACCGGCGCCGACAGCTCACCGCTGCGGACCATTTCGTTGAAGGCCAGGCCCAGCTTGGCGCGCAGGCCCAGGCCAACCCAGCAGATACGTGCCGGCAGGCCCTGGAAGCTGATGCGCTCGCGGGCCATGTCCAGCCAGCGGTGCAGGTGGGCGTCGTCCGGGATCAGTTCCTTGACCTTGGCGTCGGTCTTGTAGATGTCTTCGGCTTCACCGGACAGCGCCGCCCAGCGGAACGGGCCGATGCCGCGGCAGAACAGCGGGCGGATGTAGGCCGGGACGAAGCCTGGGAAGTCGAACGCGTTGGCAACGCCCTCTTCCTTGGCCATCTGGCGGATGTTGTTGCCGTAGTCGAACGTCGGGATGCCCTGCTTCTGGAAGTCGAGCATGGCTTGCACGTGCACGGCCATCGACTGTTTGGCAGCCTTGACCACAGCAGCAGGCTCGGTCTGGGCGCGGTCACGGTACTGCTCCCAGGTCCAGCCGGCAGGCAGGTAACCGTTGAGCGGGTCGTGGGCGCTGGTCTGGTCGGTGACCATGTCCGGGCGCACGCCACGCTTGACCAGCTCTGGCAGGATTTCGGCGGCGTTGCCGTGCAGGGCAATGGAGATCGCCTTGCCTTCGGCGGTGTACTTGGCAATGCGCGCCAGGGCGTCGTCGAGGTCTTTGGCCTGTTCGTCGACGTAGCGGGTTTCCAGGCGGAAGTCGATGCGGCTCTGCTGGCATTCGATGTTCAGCGAGCAGGCACCAGCCAGGGTTGCGGCCAGCGGCTGGGCGCCGCCCATGCCGCCGAGGCCGGCGGTCAGTACCCATTTGCCTTTCAGGCTGCCGCCGTAGTGCTGGCGACCGGCTTCGACGAAGGTTTCGTAGGTGCCCTGGACGATGCCCTGGCTGCCGATGTAGATCCAGCTGCCAGCAGTCATCTGGCCGTACATGGCCAGGCCCTTGGCGTCCAGTTCGTTGAAGTGTTCCCAGTTGGCCCAGTGCGGCACCAGGTTGGAGTTGGCGATCAGTACGCGCGGGGCGTTGCTGTGGGTCTTGAACACGCCGACCGGCTTGCCCGACTGCACCAGCAGGGTTTCGTCGTCTTCCAGGCGGGTCAGGGTTTCGACGATCTTGTCGTAGCAGGCCCAGTTGCGCGCGGCGCGACCGATGCCGCCGTACACCACCAGCTCTTTCGGGTTTTCCGCGACCTGCGGGTCGAGGTTGTTCATCAGCATGCGCAGTGGCGCTTCGGTCAGCCAGCTTTTGGCGGTCAGCTTGTTGCCACGTGGGGCACGGATTTCAACGTCACGGTATTTGTTGTTGTCGGTCACGGGAAGGTCCTCGGCGGTTGTCCGCGGGCAGATGTGTCGTGGTCAATATACAAACACACCTTTACTTGTATGTACAAGCATGGACAACCAAAATAGTCGGACCACTCCTCCGAATTCATCAATGCAATGGGGCCGCCTTGCGGCCCTTTCGCGACACGAGGCCGCTCCTACAGGAAATTGCATTCACCTGTAGGAGCGGCCTCGTGTCGCGAAAGGGCTGCGCAGCAGCCCCAGCAATCTCAATGTGAAATAAGCTCGATCAGGCAGAACCGCCCCTGCACATCCAGCCCGAGCAATTCATCATTGCCCTCAATCCGCAGGCAGTCATACAGCCCAAGCCGCTGCGTATCGTGCCCAGCGATTGCCACTTCAACCTGCCCGCTGGCCGCAAATAGCAACACCGTCGACGCCGAGCAGTACAAGCGGCTGGTGCCGTCAAACCACTGCAAGCGCGCGCGATAGCGATGCGGCGCGTAGATCAGGTTGAAATCGCGGATCGCCCCACCGAGCAGCTTGCAGCTGACCTGGCTCTCGCCACTGAAAGCAAATGCATCGAACGGCAGCAACGGCCGGCTGGCCTGGCCGTCGACCAGCAAGCGCATGCCATCGCCCTGCAGCACACTGATGATCCGCTGGTAACCGGCGAACACGGAAAACCCGCCCGACTCCTCGATATCGGCTATCGAAAGGCGCCAGCCGAAGCCCTCGAGCCCCTCGCCGTTGTCGCGGGTGATCTCCTCGGTGAAGCCGCCACCGTTTTTCCAGGGCATGCGCGGGTAATCCTGCGCACGCAGCCACTGCAGCTGAGTCATTTACTGAAACGTCCTTCAAGGCGGTGACGGGAACCCGGGTGAATCAGCCGCGCAGCGGTCACTGGCTGGCGCCCGGACCAGGTGCGACGGCGGATCAGCAGGCAGGGTTCGCCGCGCTCGATCTGCAACAGGCGACACTCTTCAGGCTCGGCAAGAATCGCCTCGACCACGTGCTCGCCCTCGGTCAGCGGCGCGACCTGGGACAGGTAGGCGTAAGGCGTCTGCCGGGTGAAGTCCTGCTTGAGGTAGTCGGGGGCGATGGCCGTGTTGACATAGCGATCCTCGATCTGCACCGGCACGCCATTCTCGTAATGCACGATCAACGAGTGGAACACCCGCTGCCCTTCACGCATGTCCAAGGCCAGGGCGCGCTCGGAGCCGGCGGCCTCTTCGGCCAGCTTGATCACCTGGCAGCTATGCTGGTGGCCACGGCCGGCGATCTCGTCGGCAATGTTGTTGACCTCGAACAGCGCCGAGCGGGACTTGGGTTCGGCGACGAAGGTACCCACACCCTGCATGCGCACCAGCAGGCCTTCAGCGGTGAGTTCACGCAAGGCGCGGTTGATGGTCATGCGGCTGAAACCCAGTTCACTGACCAGTTCGCTCTCCGAAGGCACCCGGTGATGCGGCGGCCAGCTGCCGTTTTCGATCTGCTGGATGATCATCTGCTTGACCCGGGCATACAGCGGCGCCGGGCCCTCGCCCATCTGGGCAACCAGCGCGGAGACAGGAGGTGTCGGCACGGCGTTGAGTCCTTAGGCAATGGAATGAGCGGTAGCTTGCCGCAGTTTACCCGGCAGGCAAACGCCTGTATATGTATATACAAGTTAAACAATAACAGGATTTTTGCCGATGTCCGCCTATTTCGCCGAACGCGCCCTGCTGCCCACTGGCTGGGCCAGTAAGGTCCGCTTCGAAGTGTCCAGTGACGGCTTGCTCAGCCGGATCGAAGCCGACGCCTCGGCCGACGGCGCCGAACGCCTGGCCGGGCCATTGCTGCCAGGCATGCCCAACCTGCACTCGCATGCGTTCCAGCGGGCCATGGCGGGGCTGGCGGAAGTCGCGGGCAACCCCAACGACAGCTTCTGGACCTGGCGCGAGCTGATGTACCGGCTGGTCGGCAAGATCACCCCGGACCAGCTGCAGGTAATTGCGCGCCAGCTGTATATCGAGATGCTCAAGGCCGGCTACACCTCGGTGGCCGAATTCCACTATGTGCACCATGACCAGGCAGGCAAGGCCTACACCGACCCCGCCGAGCTGTCCCGACGCATCAGTGCGGCCGCAGCCAGCAGCGGCATCGGCCTGACCTTGCTGCCGGTGCTGTACAGCCACGCAGGCTTTGGCGGCCAGGCGCCCAACGAAGGGCAACGGCGCTTCATCAACGCCACCGAACAGTACCTGCAACTGCAGGCTCAACTGGCACCGGTGCTGGCCGCGCAGCCCGCGCAACAGCTGGGGTTGTGCTTCCACTCGCTGCGCGCGGTGACGCCCGGCCAGATCGCCGACGTGCTGGCTGCCAGCAATCAGCAATGCCCGGTGCATATCCACATCGCCGAACAACAGAAGGAAGTCGATGATTGCCTGGCCTGGAGCGGGCTGCGGCCGCTGCAGTGGCTCTATGAGCATGTCGATGTGGACCCGCGCTGGTGCCTGGTGCATGCCACCCATGCCGAAGCGGATGAAGTCACGGCCATGGCGCGCAGTGGTGCGGTGGCGGGTTTGTGCCTGACCACCGAAGCCAATCTGGGCGACGGTATTTTCCCGGCAGTGGACTTCCTCGCTCAGGGCGGGCGCATGGGTATTGGATCGGATAGCCATGTGTCGCTGAGCGTGGTCGAGGAGCTGCGTTGGCTGGAATATGGTCAGCGCCTGCGAGACCAACGGCGCAACCGCTTGTACCGAGGCGATCAGCCGATGGTCGGGCGCACGCTGTACGACGCGGCGCTGGTCGGCGGGGCTCAGGCGCTGGGGCAGCCGATAGGCGAGCTCGCGGTGGGCAAACGGGCTGACTGGCTGGTGCTGGATGGGCAGGACCCGTATATCGCCATGGCCGAGGGGGACGCGATTCTCAACCGCTGGTTGTTCGCTGGCGGGGACCGTCAGGTTCGCGATGTGATGGTCAATGGGCAGTGGGTTGTGCGCCAGGGGCGGCACGACCAGGAAGAGGAAAGCGGACGGGCGTTTGCACACGTGTTGCGCCAGCTGCTGGGCTGAGCCAATGGGGGCCGCTTCGCGGCCCCGAGGCTTCAATGCATCTGCACGATCTGCTTGTCGGGTGTGCGCCAGATCAGGCGGCTGGTGTCGTAGCCCTGCTGACGGGCCTTGGACATCAGGTTCTCGCGCTCCCACACCGGCAGTGTCGGCGTGCGCGACAGGATCCACAGGTACTTGCGGTCAGGGCTGCCGACGATCGCCGTGCGGTAGTGATCGTCCACGTACAGGATCCAGTATTGGCCTTTGGCCACGCCCGGTACCAGGCGGGTGAACCAGTTGTCGAACTCGACCCACAGCCTGTCGGTATGCCCCGGCTCCTGGATGTTGGCGTGCCCCTCGGCGCGCAGCCATTCATCCCCCATCGTGCGGCAGCGGTTGAGCACGCCGTACGAGCCATCGGGCTTGAGGTTGTAATGCGCTTCGGACTGCGCACACTCGGCCTGGTATTTCATCGGCAGGCGCGCCAGCTCATACCACTTGCCCTGATAGCGCTTGAGGTCGACATTACCAGCGGTCTTCGGTGCCAGCGGGTCGTTGGCGGAGGTAGCGCAGCCACCCAGCAGCATGACCAGGCACAGCCCCAGCAGCAGGTGCAGACGCCTCATTTGAGACCCTGCCCGGAGTAGATCAACACCTTGTCGGCCGCGTATTGCACGCTGATGAAGCTCTTCTCGTCCCCCCAGGTGCAGCTGCTCATGCCCAGCGCGCCGGAGCACTCGGTGGGCGTGCCAAGCAGTTGCTCGACCTCGGCCTTGTTCATGCCGGCCTTGAGCTTGGAATAGTTTTCCTGATTGATCTTGCTGCACGCAGTCAGGACGACGCACAAGGACAACAGGGCGAGGGAACGCAACGACATGAAGGGACACTCCTGGAAAATAGACACAGGCGAGTGGCCTGCAGTGACCTTCGACGGGAAAATCCCTCCCTGGTTCCCTGGCTACCCCCCTTTCGTTGTAAGCCGTTGGTCGGCTTCCCCTGCGCAAACGATTAATGTTTTCCCGCTCCGCGACGACACAGCGAGCACGCTGTGGCGAGTTGCCGCAGCCCCCTCCTATGCCTTGCCTTGTTGCAGACCAGAAAAATGACCAAGAACCTTAAGTTCAGCCACAAGATCCTGCTGGCCGCCGCCCTCGTGGTGGCCGTTGCTTTTACCTGTTTCGTGCTGTTCAACGACTATCGACAGCGCCAGTCACTGCGCAGCGACACGCAGACCAACCTGCAGGACCTGGGCAGCCTCACCGCCGGCAACATCCGTAACTGGCTCGACAGCCGTATCCAGCTGCTCGACTCGCTGGCCCAGCAAATCGCTGTCGATGGGCCGGGCAAAGCCAGCCTTGACCGTAGCCTGGCTCTGCCGGTGTACGGCAAGAACTTCCAGCTCACCTATTTCGGCGGCCAGGACGGCAGCATGCAGTCGGTTCCCGTTGGCAACCGCGCGGCCGACTACGACCCGCGCGTTCGCGGCTGGTACAAGGCGGCCAGCGCCAGCGGCCAGACCATCGTCACCGAACCGTACATCTCGGCATCCGCCGGCAAGCTGGTGATCACCCTGGCCACCCCGGTGCAGCAGGCGGGCCGGCAGGTGGGTGTCAGCGGCGTCGACACCGACCTGCAGACCATCAGCAACCTGATCAACGCCCTGAACTTCGACGGCCAGGGCCATGCCTTCATCGTCAACGGCGAAGGCAAGATCCTCATCCACCCTAAGGCCGACCTTGCCCTGAAAACCCTGGCCGATGTCTATCCGCAGGGCACTCCGCGAATTGGCAGCGGCCTGAAGGAAGTCGAAGTCGATGGCCGCAAGCAGTTCATCAACTTCACCCACGTCGACGGCGTGCCGTCGGCGGATTGGTACGTGGCCCTGGTACTCGACCAGGATGCAGCATTCGCCATGCTGGGCGAACTGCGCACCTCGGCCATCGTCGCCACCCTGATCGCGGTGGTGGTGATCATTGCCCTGCTCGGCCTGCTGATACGCGTGCTGATGGAGCCGCTGCACCTGATGGGCCGCGCCATGCATGACATCGCCGAAGGCGAAGGCGACCTGACCCGACGCCTGAGCATCCATGCCCACGATGAATTCGGCAGCCTCGGCCAATCATTCAACCGTTTTGTCGAGCGTATTCACGAGTCGATCCGCGAAGTGGCCTCGGCCACCGGCCAGGTCAACGCCGTGGCCGCCCAGGTGGTAAGCGCTTCGAATGCCTCGATCAACAATGCCGATCAGCAGTCCAGCCGCACCAGCAGTGTGGCGGCAGCGATCAATCAGCTAGGTGCCGCCGCCCAGGAAATCGCCCAGAACGCGGCACTGGCCTCGCAGCACTCCAGCGAAGCACGCGGCCTGGCCGAAGATGGCCAGCACGTGGTCGGGCGTACCATCGATGTGATGAACCAGCTTTCGGCGCGAATCAGCGATTCGTGCGGCAACATCGAAACACTCAATGCCCACACCGCCAACATTGGCCAGATCCTCGATGTGATCAGCGGTATTTCCCAGCAAACCAACCTGCTGGCGCTCAACGCCGCGATCGAAGCGGCCCGCGCGGGCGAGGCCGGGCGTGGCTTTGCCGTGGTTGCCGACGAGGTGCGCAACCTGGCGCACCGTACGCAGGAGTCGGCACAGCAGGTGCAGCGCCTGATCGAAGAGCTGCAGGCCGGTGCGCAAGTGGCGGTCAGCACCATGAACCAGAGCCGCCAGCACAGCGAGCACAGCGTGGGCATTGCCAACCAGGCCGGCGAGCGCCTGGGCAGCGTGACCCAGCGCATTGGCGAGATCGACGGCATGAACCAGTCGGTGGCCACCGCCACTGAAGAGCAGACGGCCGTGGTCGAGTCGATCAATGTCGACATCACCGAGATCAATACGTTGAATCAGGAAGGGGTGCACAACCTGCAGAGCACCTTGCGTGCCTGCACCGACCTGGAGCATCAGGTCGAGCGGTTGAAGCATCTGGTGGGCAGTTTCAGGATCTGAAACCGCTGGGGCTGCTTTGCAGCCCCAATGGCCTTAGAACCTGGACCCAGGCTCCAGCAGGAAGTCCATCTCTTCACTGGTACTCGGCCGCCCCAGCACCAGGTTTCGGTGCGGGAAGCGCCCGAACCGGGCAATCACCCGCTGGTGCTGCTCGGCGTAATCGAGGAAGCCTTCGAACAACCGCCGGTTATCCTCCGGCTGCTCCGCTAGCAGCATCTGGTAACGCTCGACACACAGGTTCTGCCAGTCCAGCACCTCGGCATGCTCCAGTACCAATAGCACGAACACCCGCTGGATCGGCAGCAACTGGTAATCCCAGTTCTTCTGCAGGCCCTGCATCGCAACCACCTGGGCACGCCGATCACCTTCGAAGGCGCGCGGCGTGTCGCGGTAGAGCATGCGCGGCAGCTGGTCCAGCAGGATCAGCAAGCCGAGCCAGCCCTGGGGGCTCTGCTGCCACTCGTCGAGCCCACCCGCCAGGGCGTGCTCGACCAGGTCGCCAAACAGCGCCTGGGCTTCGGCATCGTGATGCTTGCCGAACCACAGCGTGCTCTTCTCGTCAGCCACGGCCTGGGGACTGGTGCCCCAACCGAACCACCACTCCAGCAACGGCTGCCAAGGTGCGAGCATGACTTACTCCTTGTGGTAGGCGGTGACGCGCTCGACCTCTTCCTTCGAGCCGAGGATCACCGACACGCGCTGGTGCAGGCTTTCAGGCTTGATGTCGAGGATGCGATCGTAACCGTTTGTGGAGGCGCCACCGGCTTGTTCAATGATGAACGACATCGGGTTGGCTTCGTACATCAGGCGCAGCTTGCCCGGCTTGCTCGGCTCACGGGCATCACGCGGGTACATGAACAGACCGCCACGGGTCAGGATACGGTGCACGTCGGCCACCATCGAGGCGATCCAGCGCATGTTGTAGTTCTTCTTCAGCGGGCCGGTCTCGCCGGCCAGCAGTTCGCCCACGTAGCGCTGCACCGGGGCTTCCCAGTGACGCTGGTTGGACATGTTGATGGCGAACTCGGCGGTGGTTGCCGGAACCTGGATGTTCTCGTGGGTCAGGACGAAGCTGCCCAGTTCGCGGTCCAGGGTGAAGCCCTTGACGCCGTTGCCCAGGGTCAGGATCAGCATGGTCTGTGGGCCGTAGATGGCGTAACCGGCGGCGACCTGCTCGGTACCTGGCTGCAGGAACGCTTCTTCGTTCAGGCTTTCGTTCTGGCTCAGGTACTGGTTAGGGCAACGCAGTACCGAGAAGATGGTGCCGACCGAAACGTTGACGTCGATGTTCGACGAGCCGTCCAGCGGGTCGAAGACCAGCAGGTAGGCGCCTTTCGGGTATTTGCCCGGGATCTGGTAGGCGTTGTCCATTTCTTCGGACGCCATGCCGGCCAGGTGGCCGCCCCACTCGTTGGCTTCGAGCAGGATGTCGTTGGAGATCACGTCCAGCTTCTTCTGGACTTCGCCCTGCACGTTTTCAGTGCCCATGCTGCCCAGTACGCCGCCGAGGGCGCCTTTGGACACGTGATGGCTGATTTCCTTGCACGCACGCGCCACCACTTCGATCAGGAAGCGCAGATCGGCAGGGGTATTGTTGCTGCGGGTCTGCTCAATCAGATAGCGACTCAGGGTAACGCGGGACATGTATGGCTCCGAAAGGATTGGGGGAGAAAAACCCCCGCAGTTTACAGGGAGAGTTGCAGCCTAGCGAGCAAAGAGACTCGACTTCCGGCGTTGAGTTCAGCCAGTGCCCGGCCAATGGTCGGTTGCCCCAGATGCTTCGCGTTCGTTGTAGGAGCGGCCTTGTGTCGCGAAAGGGCCGCAGAGCGGCCCCATCAATATCCGCTTGATGCACAAATCATGGGGGCGCTTCGCACCCCTTTCCGACCGGTCCGGCGCCCCGGCAAGGCCGCTCCTACAACGATTGCGCAAGCGGCTGGCTCAGTCCAGCGCCTTCCAGATCTCGGTAGCATATTCACGGATGGTCCGGTCCGAGGAGAACCAGCCCATCCGTGCCGTGTTCAGCACCGCCATGCGCCACCACTCCTGCGGCGTGTGCCACAGCTCTTCGACGCGCCGCTGGGCATCCCAGTAGGCATCGAAATCGGCACAAACGAGGAAACGGTCGTAGGCCACCAGCCCGTCGATCAACCCGGCGTAGCGTGAAGGGTCGTCAGGTGAGAACACCCCGCTGCGAATGGCCTGCAGCACATCGCTCAAGCGATTCGACGCGGCGATCGCGGCGCTGGCACCGAAATCACCGGCCCGCTTGCGTGCCTCCACCTGCTGCGCGGTCAGGCCGAAGATGAACATGTTGTCCGCCCCCACCTGTTCGCACATCTCGACGTTGGCACCATCGAGCGTGCCGATGGTCAGCGCGCCGTTGAGGCCGAACTTCATGTTGCTGGTGCCGGACGCCTCGTAACCGGCCGTGGAGATCTGCTCCGACAGGTCCGCTGCCGGGATGATGCTTTCAGCCAGGCTGACGTTGTAGTTGGGCAGGAACACGACCTTGAGCAGGCCGCGCACGGTCGGGTCGTTGTTCACCACCTTGGCGATATCGTTGGCCAGCTTGATGATCAGCTTGGCCTGGTGATAACTGGCCGCCGCCTTGCCGGCGAAGATCTTCACCCGCGGCACCCAATTGGTACCGGGGTCGTTGCGCATCGCCTGGTACAGCGCCACGGTGTGCAGCAGGTTGAGCAGCTGGCGCTTGTATTCGTGAATGCGCTTGACCTGCACGTCGAACAGCGCCTCTGGGTTGACCGTGACACCAATCCGGTCCTGGATGATGCTGGCCAGGGCGCGCTTGCTGTGCAGGCGCTGGGCGGCGAACTGTTTGCGGAAGCTGGCCTTGTCGGCAAACGGCACCAGCCCGGCCAGGCGCCCCTCAGGGTCGTCCTTGAGCTCCGGCCCAAGCGCCTCGACCAGCATCTCGGTCAACTGCGGGTTGGACTGGTACAGCCAGCGGCGGAAGGTGATGCCGTTGGTCTTGTTGTTGATCCGTTGCGGGTAAAGCTTGTGCAGCTCGGCGAACACCGTGCTCTTCATCAGTTTGCTGTGCAACGCCGACACACCATTGACGCTGTGCGAACCGAGAAACGCCAGGTTGCCCATGCGTACCCGGCGGCCGTTGTCCTCTTCGATCAACGACACGGCCCGCAGCACGTCGAAGTCGTGCAGGCCTTTGGCGCGCAGGCTGTCGATGTGGTAGGCATTGATCAGGTAGATGATCTGCATGTGCCGCGGCAGCATGCGCTCCATCAGCGCCACCGGCCAGGTTTCCAGGGCTTCGGGCAGCAGCGTGTGGTTGGTGTAGGCCAGGGTACCGACCGTCAGCTCCCACGCGGTGTCCCACGGAATTTCGTGCTGGTCGACCAGCAGGCGCATCAGCTCGGCAACGGCGATTGACGGGTGAGTGTCATTGAGCTGGATGGCTGCCGCGTCCGGCAGGTTGAGCAGGTTCTCGTGCATGTTCAGGTGGCGGCGCAGCAGATCCTGCAGCGAGGCCGAAACGAAGAAGTATTCCTGACGCAGGCGCAGTTCCTGGCCCGCCTCGGTGCTATCGGCCGGGTACAGCACCCGCGAGATGCTCTCGGCCCGCGCGACCTCGGCAACCGCGCCGAGGTGGTCACCGGCATTGAAGCGCTCCAGGTGCAGTTCTTCCAGCGCCCGAGCCCGCCACAGGCGCAAGGTATTGACGCTGGCTCCGCGCCAGCCGACCACGGGCGTGTCATAGGCTACCGCCCGCACCGTTTCACCTGGCCACCACACCTGACGCTGCTTGCCGTGGGCGTCATGCACCGTTTCGACGCTGCCACCAAAGCTGATCGGGTAGATCACCTCGGCGCGCTCGAATTCCCAAGGGTTGCCGAAGTCCAGCCAGTTCTCGGTCTGCTCCTGCTGCCAGCCATCGACCATGGCCTGACGGAACAGCCCGTGCTCGTAGCGGATACCGTAACCGTGGGCAGCAATACCCAACGTCGACATGCTCTCCATGAAGCACGCCGCCAGGCGGCCCAGGCCGCCGTTGCCCAGTGCGGCATCCGGCTCGAGCAGGCGAATGCGCTCCAGGTCGACGTTCAGGCCTTCCAGTGCCTCGCGGGCGACGTCCAGCAAGCCGAGATTGCTCAGGCTGTCATAGAGCAGCCGGCCAATCAGAAATTCCAGGGAAAGGTAGTAGACCCGCTTCTGGCTACGTCGGTAGGCCTGGCGGGTATGGTCCATCCAGTGGTCGACCATGTGATCGCGTGCTGCCAGGGCGATGGCTTCGAACCAGTCGTGGTCGAAGGCATGCTCCGGGTCCTTGCCAACCGCGTAGGTCAGCTTATCCAGTACGGCAGCGCGAAAATCCGCGACTTCGGCGTCACGTGCTTTAGGTTCCTGGGACATGCGGCATCCTCGGGCAAGTTGACGAAAGCGGAGGGGGAGTGTTGAGCCTAGACGCTTCGACCAAGAGCGACAGCCAGTGTTCGCGGTTTTCATGAACCTTTGCGCATTCGGTCAAAAGGTTGTTCATAAATTGAACAATTCCGGTATGATCGCGCGCCCCAAGACCGTGATTCACCCCCATAACGATGAAAACGACCCTGATCGCCGCGGCCGAAGTCGACCGCCTGGAGACCTGGCAGCGCTATACCAGCAACATGTGCCATGGCTGCCATTCGACCTGTTGCACCCTGCCGGTGGAGGTGAAGATCAAGGATCTGATCCGCATTGGCGTGGTGGACGAGTTCGAGAAAGACGAACCGCCCAAAAACGTGGCCAAGCGCCTGCAGAAGGAAGGCATCATCGAGCGCTTCAACCAGAAGTCGGGGATCTTCACCCTGACCCGGATGAGCAACGATGACTGCATGTACCTGGATCGCAAGAGCCGGCTGTGCACCATCTATGACAAGCGCCCCGATACCTGCCGCAACCACCCCAAGGTCGGGCCGCGGCCGGGGTACTGCGCCTACAAGCCCAAGGTGGTTGGCCGCTGATCATCAGCCTGTTCCGGCCTCTTCGCGGCGGTTCGACGCCTCGATAAAACCGCTCCCACAGGGTTTGCGCAATCACCAATGCCTGTGCAGTACCTGTGGGAGCGGGTTTATCGAGGCGTCGAACCGCCGCGAAGAGGCCAGCACAGTCAGTACACATTCTGCAGGCAAACAAAAACGCCCCCGGCCTTTCGACCGGGGGCGTTTTCATTCAGCCTGAGCTAACTCAGTTCTTGGCTTTCTTGGCAGCGCGGGTACGCTCGCCTTCGTCCAGGATCTTCTTGCGCAGACGGATCGACTTCGGAGTCACTTCGCACAGCTCGTCGTCCTGGATGAATTCCAGAGCCTGCTCGAGGGTGTGGCGAACTGGCGGTACCAGGGCGATGACTTCGTCTTTGCCCGAAGCACGCATGTTATCGAGCTTCTTGCCTTTGGTCGGGTTCACGCCCAGGTCGTTGTCACGGCTGTTCAGGCCGATGATCTGACCGTTGTAGATCTCCTGGCCGTGCTCGACGAACAGCTTGCCGCGCGCCTGCAGGGTTTCCAGCGAGTAGGTCAGTGCCTTGCCGGTTTCGACCGAAACCAGAACGCCGTTCAGGCGGCCGGACATCTGGCCCGACTTCATGGTGTCGTAGCGATCGAAGATCGAGGTCAGGATGCCTGCACCGTTGGTCAGGGTCAGGAACTGGTTACGGAAACCGATCAGACCACGGGCCGGAATGTTGTACTCCAGGCGCACACGGCCCTTGCCATCCGGAACCATGTTGGTCAGGTCGCCTTTACGCAGACCCATTTCTTCCATGACCTTGCCCTGGGATTCTTCAGGGATGTCGATGGTGACGTTCTCGAACGGTTCCTGCTTGACGCCGTCGACTTCGCGGATGATTACTTCAGGACGACCTACGGCCATCTCGAAGCCTTCACGGCGCATGGTTTCGATCAGTACCGACAGGTGCAGCTCACCACGGCCCGATACCTTGAACTTGTCAGGGGAATCGGTTTCCTGAACGCGCAGGGCAACGTTGTACAGCAGCTCTTTGTCCAGACGGTCCTTGATGTTACGGCTGGTGACGAACTTGCCTTCCTTGCCGCAGAACGGCGAGTCGTTGACCTGGAAGGTCATCGAAACGGTCGGCTCGTCAACGGTCAGCGGCTTCATCGCTTCTACCGCATCCGGGGCGCACAGGGTGTCGGAGATGAACAGCTCGTCGAAACCGCTGATGCAGACGATGTCGCCAGCCTGGGCTTCTTCGACGTCTACACGGTGCAGGCCGTGGTGACCCATCAGCTTCAGGATACGGCCGTTGCGCTTCTTGCCGTTGGTGTCGATGGCGACAACCGGGGTGTTCGGCTTGACGCGGCCACGGGCGATACGGCCAACACCGATAACGCCGAGGAAGCTGTTGTAGTCCAGTGCGGAGATCTGCATCTGGAACGAGCCGTCACGGTCAACGTCTGGTGCTGGTACGTTGTCGACGATCGACTGGTACAGCGCGGTCATGTCTTCGCCCATGGCGGTGTGGTCCAGACCGGCAATGCCGTTCAGGGCCGAGGCGTAGACGACTTTGAAGTCCAGCTGCTCGTCGGTAGCGCCGAGGTTGTCGAACAGGTCGAAGATCTGGTCCAGAACCCAGTCAGGACGCGCGCCCGGACGGTCAACCTTGTTGATCACGACGATGGGCTTCAGGCCGGCTTCGAAAGCCTTCTTGGTCACGAAGCGGGTTTGCGGCATAGGGCCGTCCTGGGCGTCGACCAGCAGCAGCACGGAGTCGACCATCGACATTACACGCTCAACCTCGCCACCGAAGTCGGCGTGGCCGGGGGTGTCGACGATGTTGATGTGGTAGCCGTTCCAGTTGATGGCGGTGTTTTTCGCCAGAATGGTAATACCGCGCTCTTTTTCCTGGTCGTTGGAGTCCATGACGCGCTCGTCATTGAGCTCGTTACGCTCCAGAGTGCCGGACTGACGCAGGAGTTTGTCGACCAGGGTGGTTTTACCATGGTCAACGTGGGCGATGATGGCGATGTTACGCAGATTTTCGATCACAAGTGTATCTCGATCAGAGGATTCGGTTGCCGCCCATTGTAGGCGGCCAATATGTACTGTTTAAGGCTCAGCGGGCCCGGCGGTCGGGAGGGCGATGGCGGATGCTGCCGCCATACAGCCCTGGCGTCTTATGTCGGACGATAAACACGCACATTGGCATGTCCCTCACTGAGCAGGTGGTGTGCGTGCAAACGGCTCATCACACCTTTGTCGCAATACAGCAAGTACTGGCGCGTAGGGTCCAGGTGCTTGAACTTGCTGTTGATGGCGTAGAACGGCATGGCCTGGACTTCGATACCGTCCAGCGCCAGAGGCGCGTCTTCCTGGGCATCGGGGTGACGAATGTCGATGACGATCTGGCCTGGCAGCGCCTCGGCCACTTCTTCGACTTCGATGTCCTTGCCCAGCTCGTCGATCACGTGGTCGATGGAGATGAACTTGGCACGCTCCAGGGCGCGCTCCAGCACGGCAATGTCGAACTGCTTTTCTTCGTGCTCCATGCGGTGACGCTTGGCATGGGTGGTCGGGTTCACCGAGATCACGCCGCAGTATTCCGGCATGTGCTTGGCGAAGTCGGCGGTGCCGATTTCGGTGGCCTGGTCGATGATGTCCTGCTTGTGGCTGGCCAGCAACGGGCGCAGCACCAGCTTGTCGGTGGCCGAGTCGATGATCGACAGGTTCGGCAAGGTCTGGCTGGAGACCTGGGAAATCGCCTCGCCGGTGACCAGCGCGTCGATCTGCAGGCGATCGGCCATGTGCGCCGCGCCGCGCAGCATCATGCGCTTGAGGGTCACGCCCATGTAGCTGTTGTCGACCTTGTTGAGGATCTCGCCAACCACTTCTTCGAATGGCACGCTGATGAACAGCACGCGCTGGCTGCTGCCGTACTTTTTCCACAGGTAGTGGGCGACTTCCATCACGCCCAGCTCGTGGGCACGGCCGCCGAGGTTGAAGAAGCAGAAGTGAGTCATCAGGCCGCGGCGCATCATCTGATAGGCCGCCACGGTGGAGTCGAAACCACCGGACATCAGCACCAGGGTCTGCTCCAGGGCACCCAGCGGGTAGCCGCCGATGCCGTTGTGCTGGTTGTGGATCACATACAGGCGCTGGTCACGAATTTCGATGCGCACCAGCACTTCCGGCGTCTTCAGGTCGATGCCGGTGGCGCCGCACTGCTGGCGCAACTGGCTGCCGACGTAGCGGTCGACGTCCATCGAGGTGAAGTCGTGGTGGCCGCCGCGCTTGCAGCGCACGGCGAAGCGCTTGCCGGCCAGCAGGTGGCCGAAGTGGTGCTTGCACTTGGCGACGATGTCGTCGAAGTCGCCCAGCGGGTACTCCTCGACCTGCAGGAAATGGGTGATACCCGGGGTGCAGGTGAGGCGCTCGATCATCTCGCGCTGGACCTTTTCGTCCTCGACGCGGGTGACCACCTCGAGATTATCCCAGACACCATCGACCGCGAGCTCCGGATCGAGATCCTTGAGCACGTTGCGGATGTTCTTGCCGAGCTGGCGGATGAAACGCTTGCGCACCGGCCGGCTCTTGATGGTGATTTCTGGGAAGACTTTGACGATAAGTTTCATTGGTTAACAGTGCGCGCAGGGCCTGCCGAAAATGAGGGGCGCGAATTATATCGGAAATTGCTCAGCTTTTGACCAACTTTTGATCAGAAGCTTTCAGATAAGTGCAGGAGGCGGGGTTGGCGGCTCTTGTGCCGGCCCTTTCGCGGGTAAACCCGCTCCCACAGGTTCACCCTTACCCCGTGGGAGCGGGTTTACCCGCGAAGAGGCCCTCAAAGAAAGCACAGCCCTCCCTGAATGCACTGGTATGGTGCTTCGCGCTCGAAACTTGCCTCCTAAGGGTGCACTTTCTCCCGTTACAGGCCCACCAAATGCCCGCAAACGCCCCTTTTTATCTCGCCCTCGCCATTTTCGGGCACTGGCATGCAATTTGCTCCCTTGTGAGGCAGGTAAGCTTGGCCGACTATCCGCGCCCGGCAACACCCTTTTTCCAGAGCAGCGGCCCACCGCGCTCTAGACCCTCCGGAGGACAACATGTCGAAGTCGGTTCAACTCATCAAAGATCATGACGTCAAGTGGATTGATCTGCGTTTCACGGACACCAAGGGCGTACAGCATCACGTGACCATGCCGGCGCGTGATGGCCTGGACGAAGACTTCTTCGAAGTCGGCAAGATGTTCGACGGTTCCTCCATCCCTGGCTGGAAAGGCATCGAAGCTTCCGACATGATCCTGATGCCGGTCGACGAGACCGCCGTTCTGGACCCGTTCACCGAAGAACCAACCCTGATCATCACTTGCGACATCGTCGACCCGTCGAGCATGCAGGGCTACGATCGCGACCCACGTGCGATCGCCAAGCGCGCCGAAGAGTACCTCAAGAGCACCGGCATCGGTGACACCGTCTTCGCAGGCCCAGAGCCTGAGTTCTTCATCTTCGACGAAGTGAAGTTCAAGTCGGACATCTCCGGTTCGATGTTCAAGATCTTCTCCGAGCAAGGCTCGTGGATGTCTGACGCTGACGTGGAAGGCGGCAACAAAGGCCACCGTCCAGGCGTGAAAGGCGGCTACTTCCCGGTTCCGCCGTTCGACCACGACCACGAAATCCGTACCGCCATGTGCAACGCTCTGGAAGAAATGGGCCAGACCGTTGAAGTTCACCACCACGAAGTGGCGACTGCCGGCCAGAACGAAATCGGCGTCAAGTTCAACACCCTGGTGAAGAAAGCTGACGAAGTACAGGCCCTGAAGTACGTCGTGCACAACGTTGCCGACGCTTACGGCCGTACCGCCACCTTCATGCCGAAGCCACTGTACGGCGACAACGGCTCGGGCATGCACGTACACATGTCGATCTGGAAAGAAGGCAAGAACACCTTCTCCGGTGAAGGTTATGCCGGCCTGTCCGAAACCGCCCTGTACTTCATCGGCGGTATCATCAAGCACGGTAAGGCCCTGAACGGCTTCACCAACCCGTCGACCAACTCGTACAAGCGTCTGGTTCCAGGCTTCGAAGCCCCGGTAATGCTGGCCTACTCGGCTCGTAACCGTTCCGCCTCGATCCGTATTCCATACGTCGGCAGCCCTAAAGCCCGTCGTATCGAAGCGCGCTTCCCGGACCCATCGGCCAACCCGTACCTGGCCTTCGCGGCCCTGCTGATGGCTGGCCTGGACGGTATCCAGAACAAGATCCACCCAGGCGATGCTGCGGACAAGAACCTGTACGACCTGCCGCCAGAAGAAGCCAAGGACATCCCGCAAGTGTGCGGCAGCCTGAAAGAAGCGCTGGAAGAGCTGGATAAAGGCCGTGCGTTCCTGACCAAGGGCGGCGTGTTCTCCGACGACTTCATCGATGCCTTCATCGAGCTGAAGAGCGAAGAAGAAATCAAGGTCCGCACCTTCGTGCACCCGCTGGAATACGAGCTGTACTACAGCTGCTGATCTGATCGGCGCCTCGCGTCGATGACCTGATCAAGACGGCCTCCTTCGGGAGGCCGTTTCTGTTTCTGCCTTGAGTAACTTCGGAAGGCTCCTACCCACGTAACGCGCCAGCTTCAGCACACTCGGACCTTCACTTCACGGAGGTTCATCATGCGCCCGTTACCCATCGTTGCAGCCGCCGCCCTTGCTCTGACCGGCTGCGCGGCATCAGAACCCAACCCCCCTGCCCTCGGCCCGCTGCTTGAGACCATCGAGCGCCGCCTGGACTTGGCGCAAGCTGTCGCCTTGCACAAGTGGGACAAGCACCAACCGGTCCAGGCCAGCCCGCGTGAACAGCAGGTGCTGTCGAATGTTCGTGCGGCCGCACCCGCCCATGGCCTGGCCCCGGAACGCGCCGAGGCGTTCTTCGCCGACCAGATCGAGGCCAACAAGCTGGTGCAGTACACAATGCTTTTCCATTGGCATCGCCTGGGTACAGCACCAGACACGCCACGCAGCGACCTGCAGCAGGAGATCCGCCCCCAGCTTGATCAGCTGCAGACTTTGTTGCTCAAGCAACTGGCCGATTTTGAACAACAGAAACCGCAACACTGCACCACCATGGTGGCGAATGCCGTAGCCAACCGACCTGTGGACCACCTGACCCAGCGAGCGCTGATTCGCGCGACCGGCCAACTGTGCGATAAATCCTGAAGTCTCTATGCTCTATATTGGTGCACCCGAAGGACTGGCGCCCTCAAGTGCAGCCCAAAAGAGGTCACAAGCATCGATAAATCAGGGCATTCTGGTCCGAATCTGCGCATATTCAGGCCTTTATCAGCAAAATCCGCTTCTTTTCGGAGCCTTGGTTTGTTTCTTGCAGTTTCTTGGGAAGAGACTGGCACCAGCGGATCCACCGCGCGCCCGGCCATGGCCGCGCCATGCCTGACAAGCGCCAAAAGAGGTCACCGACGCCTTATGACCATCAGCGATGCACAGCACCGTCTGCTTCTGGACAACCTGACCACCGCCACGCTGCTGCTCAACGCCGAGCTGCGCCTGGAGTACATGAACCCGGCGGCGGAGATGCTCCTGGCCGTCAGCGGCCAGCGCAGTCATGGCCAGTTCATCAGTGAGCTGTTCACCGAATCGACCGAGGCGCTTAACTCGCTACGCCAGGCCGTGGAACAGGCGCACCCATTTACCAAGCGTGAAGCACAACTGACCTCGCTGACCGGGCAGACCATCACCGTCGACTATGCAGTGACGCCAATCCTGCACCAAGGCAATACCCTGCTGCTGCTGGAAGTGCACCCGCGCGATCGCCTGTTGCGCATCACCAAGGAAGAAGCCCAGCTGAGCAAGCAGGAAACCACCAAGATGCTGGTGCGTGGCCTGGCCCACGAGATCAAAAACCCGCTTGGCGGCATCCGTGGCGCAGCACAGCTGCTGGCCCGCGAACTGCCCGAAGAGGGGCTGCGCGACTATACCAACGTGATCATCGAGGAAGCCGACCGCCTGCGTAACCTGGTCGACCGCATGCTCGGCTCGAACAAACTGCCTTCGCTGGCCATGACCAACATTCACGAAGTGCTGGAGCGGGTCTGCAGCCTGGTCGAGGCAGAAAGCCAAGGTTGCATCACTTTGGTGCGCGACTACGACCCTAGCCTGCCCGACGTACTGATCGACCGCGAGCAGATGATCCAGGCCGTGCTCAACATCGTGCGCAATGCGATGCAGGCGATCAGCTCGCAGAACGAGCTGCGCCTTGGCCGCATCACCCTGCGCAGCCGCGCGGTACGCCAGTTCACCATCGGGCATGTGCGCCATCGCCTGGCTGCACGTATCGAGATCATCGACAACGGCCCGGGCATTCCCGCGGAACTGCAGGACACGCTTTTCTATCCCATGGTCAGCGGGCGCCCGGACGGTACCGGGCTCGGCCTGGCCATTACCCAGACCATCATCAGCCAGCACCAGGGCCTGATCGAGTGTGAAAGCCACGCAGGGCATACCGCCTTCTCGATCTTCCTGCCCCTGGAACAAGGAGCCACCGCCTCATGAGCCGAAGTGAAACCGTATGGATCGTCGATGATGATCGCTCCATCCGCTGGGTCCTGGAAAAAGCCCTGCAACAGGAAGGCATGACCACCCAGAGCTTCGACAGCGCCGATGGTGTCATGGGCCGCCTGGCTCGCCAGCAGCCGGATGTGATCATTTCCGACATTCGCATGCCCGGTGCCAGCGGCCTCGACCTGCTGGCGCAAATCCGCGAGCAGCACCCGCGTCTGCCGGTCATCATCATGACCGCCCATTCCGACCTGGACAGCGCCGTGGCTTCCTACCAGGGCGGCGCCTTCGAGTACCTGCCCAAGCCGTTCGACGTCGACGAAGCGGTGTCGCTGGTCAAACGTGCCAATCAGCACGCGCAGGAACAGCAAGGCCTTGATGTCCCGCAGGCGCTGGCCCGCACCCCGGAAATCATCGGCGAAGCGCCGGCGATGCAGGAAGTCTTCCGCGCCATCGGCCGCCTGAGCCATTCCAACATCACCGTGCTGATCAACGGCGAGTCCGGTACCGGCAAAGAGCTGGTGGCGCACGCCCTGCACCGCCACAGCCCACGCGCCGCATCACCGTTCATCGCCCTGAACATGGCGGCCATTCCGAAGGACCTGATGGAGTCCGAGCTGTTCGGCCACGAGAAAGGCGCCTTTACCGGTGCGGCCAACCTGCGCCGCGGCCGCTTCGAACAGGCGGACGGTGGCACCTTGTTCCTCGACGAGATCGGCGACATGCCGGCCGACACCCAGACCCGTCTGCTGCGGGTGCTGGCCGATGGCGAATTCTATCGCGTTGGCGGCCATGTGCCGGTGAAGGTCGATGTACGTATCATCGCGGCGACTCACCAAAACCTGGAGTCGCTGGTAACAGCCGGCAAGTTCCGTGAGGACTTGTTCCATCGCCTGAACGTGATCCGCATCCATATCCCACGCCTGGCCGACCGCCGCGAAGACATCCCGGCGCTGGCCCGTCACTTCCTCGGGCGTGCCGCGCAGGAACTGGCCGTCGAACCGAAGTTGCTCAAGCCTGAAACCGAAGAATTCATCCGCAACCTGCCGTGGCCAGGCAACGTGCGTCAGCTGGAGAACACCTGCCGCTGGATCACCGTAATGGCCTCCAGCCGCGAAGTGCTGATCGGCGACCTGCCGCCGGAGCTGCTGAACCTGCCGCAGGACGCAGCGCCGGTGACCAACTGGGAACAGGCGCTGCGCCAATGGGCGGACCAGGCCCTGGCACGCGGGCAGTCGAACCTGCTCGACAGTGCGGTGCCCAGCTTTGAACGGATCATGATCGAAACCGCGCTCAAGCACACCGCCGGGCGGCGGCGTGATGCGGCGGTGTTGCTGGGCTGGGGGCGCAATACCCTGACCCGCAAGATCAAGGAGCTGGGGATGAACGTGGACGGCGGGGATGAAGACGAGGGTGAGGACCACTGATCTAGCTGCTCACCTGCAAGATCCCTGGGGCTGCTAAGCAGCCCTTTCGCGACGCAAGGCCGCTCCTACAAGAGACCGCGATCCCCTGTAGGAGCGGCGTTGTGTCGCGAAAGGGCCGCAAAGCGGCCCCAGCCATTTCAGCCTTCCCATGCACCGATCCTGTGCCCGATGCACCTCCCCAAGGCACAAATCACCTCAAAATACGGCCAAATCACCCTGAAAGCCCAGTATTCGCGGGCTTTTAAAAACTGGCACGCCCCCTGCAATAGCTAATACATACCCAGTTTCGGGGGCCCTGGTACAGGCAGGCCGGGTGACCCCTCTTTTATTCGCAGTAACGCCAGTTTTGGGGACCTCGGTACAGGCAGGCCGGGCCATCCCCCCTTTAATTCGCTGTAACCCCTTTTGGGGACCTCGGTACAGGCAGGCCGGGATATCCCCTCTTTTATTCGTGCAGCTTCACCTGCACCCGCCAACGCCCAGCGTCCTCTGCACCGGCCCATTCACCGTGCAGGGGGCGCGCGGCGATCACCGTCAGCAACAGCCCCTTGTCGCTCTTCTGCAAACGCCAGCCGACCGGCTTGCCCTGCAGGTCCAACTGGCCACGCTGCGCCTTGCCCTCAGCTTCGAACAGCACGGCCACGGTCCCCTCGACGTTTTCGCCATGCAGCCTGGGCTCTTCGTTGAACCACAGGTCCAAGCCATCTTGCACAACCTCGACCTGCTCCAGTACACGCTCATCCGGGGCAGTCAGACGGCCGATCATCAGCCCCACCAGCACGCCGAACAGCGCCAGGGAAAGCAGCATGCGCGGCCAGGCCTTCGAACGCAGGTCGGGTTCGGGGGTAGAATGCTCGTCATCTTCACGTTTGGAGCCGTGCATGTTTCACGTCATCCTTTTTCAACCAGAAATTCCGCCGAATACCGGCAACATCATCCGCCTCTGCGCCAACAGCGGTTGCGCCCTGCACCTGATCGAGCCGATCAGCTTCGAACTGGACGACAAGCGCCTGCGCCGTGCGGGGCTGGATTACCACGAGTATGCCACGCTCAAGCGCCACGAAAGCCTGGCCGGATGCCTGGAGAGCCTGGGCAACCCACGCCTGTTCGCCTTCACCACCAAGGGCTCGCATCCGTTCCACGACGTGGCTTATCAACCCGGTGACGCGTTCCTGTTCGGGCCAGAGAGCCGAGGCCTGCCGGCTGAAGTGCTGGACAGCCTGCCGGCCGAGCAGCGCTTGCGCCTACCGATGCGGCCGGGGTGCCGCAGCCTGAACCTGTCGAACACCGTGGCGGTCACGGTGTATGAGGCCTGGCGGCAGAACGGGTTTGCCGGGAGCTGATCGTTAGCCTGTACCGGCCTGATCGCGGCAGTACAGGCAACAAAAAAGCGCCCCGAGAGGCGCTTTTTTGTTGCCGGCAGAATTACTGCACGGTCGGTGCTTCGCCAGCTTCCTGCATGCGCTGCATTTCTTGCGCGTACAGGGCGTCGAAGTTGACCGGCGACAGCATCAGGGCCGGGAACGAACCACGGGTCACCAGGCTGTCCAGGGTCTCGCGGGCATACGGGAACAGAATGTTCGGGCAGAACGCGCCGAGGGTGTGGCTCATCGAAGAAGCGTCGAGGTTCTTGATCAGGAAAATACCCGCCTGCTGAACTTCAGCGATGAAGGCTACTTCGTCGCCGTTCTTGACGGTCACCGACAGGGTCAGCACCACTTCATGGAAGTCGCCTTCCAGGGCCTTCTGCTTGGTGTTCAGGTCCAGGGCAACGCTCGGCTCCCAGGTCTGACGGAAGATCTGCGGGCTTTTCGGGGCTTCGAACGACAGGTCACGCACATAGATGCGCTGCATGGAGAACTGCGGGCTGTTGTCTTCTGCAGCAGCGCCGTTGGTCTGTTGGTCAGTCATGGCAGATCCTTATCCTAATGTTTTTGAATGCAGTGCAAATCAGGCCGCCAGCAGCGCGTCGAGCTTGCCGGCGCGCTCCAGGGCATAGAGGTCATCGCATCCACCGACGTGGGTGCTGCCGATCCAGATCTGCGGCACCGAAGTACGGCCGGCCTTCTGGCTCATTTCGGCACGAACCTGCGGTTTGCCGTCGACCTTGATTTCCTCGAAGGCCACGCCTTTGCTCTCGAGCAGGTACTTGGCGCGCATGCAGTAGGGGCAGTAGTCGCTGGAATAGACGATGACAGGCTTCATATCACTTCACCAGGGGCAGGTTATCGGCTTTCCAGCTGGAAACGCCACCGCTCAGTTTGGCGGCGGTGTAACCAGCCTTGATCAGCTCGCCGCAGACCGCGCCGGACTGCTGGCCCATCGCGTCGACCACGATCAGGGTCTTCTCTTTGTGCTTCTCGAGCTCGGCCATGCGGTTGGCCACTTTGTCCTGCGGAATGTTCAGCGCACCGACGATGTGGCCGGCGGAATATTCCTTGGACGTACGAATGTCGATGACCAGCGCCTTGTCGGCATTGACCAGCGCGGTCAGCTGGCCGTTGCTCAGGCTCTGGCCGCCACGGCGCAGTTCATTGACGAGCAGTGCGACCAGCAGAACCACGAAGATCGCCACCAGGATGTAGTGATCTGTCGCGAATTGAATCAGGTGAGCAACCATCAGCGGTGTTCCAGGCGATTGAAAATGCCGGCCAGTATACACAGCCCCCCAGTACCACCAAAGCCCGAAGGGTCGGTGGTAAAGGTACCTTCATGTTGCCGGGTTGCCCGCGTCGGTCGGGCAACCGGACGATTATTAGCCCCTGATGGCGCATTTGCCCTAAAATGCGTGTCTTTATCATCTTTGAACAACCGTGAGTTTGATTGATGACGAGTACGCCCAAACCCCTGGTGCTGATCATCCTGGATGGATTCGGCCACAGCGAAAGCCCCGAATACAACGCCATCTTCGCCGCCAACACGCCGGTCTATGACCGCCTGCGCGCCACCCAGCCGCATGGCCTGATTTCCGGCTCCGGGATGGATGTCGGCCTGCCGGACGGGCAGATGGGCAACTCCGAAGTCGGCCACATGAACCTCGGCGCCGGGCGCGTCGTCTATCAGGACTTCACCCGGGTGACCAAGGCCATCCGTGATGGCGAGTTCTTCGAGAACCCGGTGCTCACCGGCGCAGTGGACAAGGCAGTGGGCGCCGGCAAGGCCGTGCACATCCTCGGCCTGCTGTCCGACGGTGGCGTGCACAGCCATCAGGACCACCTGATCGCCATGGCCGAGCTGGCCGCCCAGCGTGGGGCCGAAAAGATCTACCTGCACGCATTCCTCGACGGCCGTGACACCCCGCCTCGTAGTGCGCAATCGTCGATCGAACTGCTCGACGCGACCTTCGCCAAACTCGGCAAGGGCCGCATCGCCAGCCTGATCGGCCGCTACTTCGCGATGGACCGCGACAACCGCTGGGACCGCGTCAGCGCCGCCTACAACCTGATCGTCGACAGCGTTGCCGATTACACCGCCGACACCGCACTGGCCGGCCTGGAAGCAGCCTACGCCCGCGACGAGAACGATGAATTCGTCAAGGCCACGCGCATTGGCGAGGCGGTCAAGGTCGAGGACGGCGATGCCGTGATCTTCATGAACTTCCGCGCCGACCGCGCCCGCGAGCTTTCGCGTGCCTTCGTGGAGCCGGACTTCAACGAATTCCCGCGTGCACGCCAGCCGAAAATGGCGGCCTACATCGGCCTGACCCAGTACTCGGCTAAAATCGCAGCGCCTGCAGCCTTCGCCCCGTCCAGCCTGAACAACGTGCTCGGCGAGTACCTGGCGAAGAACGGCAAGACCCAGCTGCGCATCGCCGAAACCGAAAAGTACGCGCACGTCACGTTCTTCTTCTCCGGTGGCCGCGAAGAGCCGTTCGAAGGCGAAGAGCGCATCCTGATCCCGTCGCCGAAGGTTGCCACCTACGACCTGCAGCCTGAGATGAACGCACCTGAAGTGACCGACCGTATCGTCGAAGCTATCGAGCAGCAGCGTTTTGACGTGATCGTGGTCAACTACGCCAACGGCGACATGGTCGGCCATACCGGCGTATTCGAGGCTGCAGTAAAAGCAGTCGAAGCCCTCGATACCTGTGTCGGGCGCATCGTCGAGGCGCTGGAGAAGGTCGATGGCGAAGCATTGATTACCGCAGACCACGGCAACGTCGAGCAGATGGAAGACGCGTGCACCGGCCAGGCGCACACGGCGCATACCAGCGAGCCGGTGCCGTTCATCTATGTCGGCAAGCGCAAAGTGAAAGTCCGCGAAGGCGGCGTTCTGGCTGATGTGGCGCCGACCATGCTGAAGCTGCTGGGCCTGGAAAAACCGGCAGAAATGACCGGCACCTCGATCCTGGTAGACGCCTGATTCGGTGTGCCGGGGCCACTTTGCAGGCCCTGTGCACATGAATTCCGGACCAACGCCTCGCTGCCCCGGCAGCGAGGCGTTTTTTTTGCCTGCCCGCACGGGCATACTAGGCCAGTCTCCATCCTTGGTACGCCAAACCCCATGCTACGCGCCCTGATCCCTTTAGCCCTGTCCTGCCTGCTCAGCCCGGCCTTTGCCGATGAGCGCGCACAGACCCAGCAGCAACTGGAAGCCACCCGCCAGGACATTGCCGAGCTCAAGAAGACGCTGGGCAAGCTCCAGGAAGAAAAAGCCGGCGTGCAAAAAGACCTCAAGGCCACCGAGACCGACATCGGTAACCTGGAGAAGCAGGTGGAGGCCCTGCAACAAGAACTAAAAAAGACCGAGGGCGAGCTGGAGCGCCTTGATACCGAGAAAAAAAAACTCCAGAGCGCCCGCGTTGAACAACAACGACTGATTGCCATCCAGGCCCGTTCGGCCTACCAGAACAACGGCCGCGAGGAATACCTCAAGCTGCTGCTCAACCAGCAGAACCCAGAGAAATTCGCTCGCACCCTGTCCTATTACGACTACCTGAGCAAAGCGCGCCTCGAACAGCTCAAGGCGTTCAACGAGACGCTACGCCAGCTGGCCAATGTCGAGCAGGACATTTCCCGCCAGCAGGAACAGCTGCTGGCCCAGCGCACCGACCTCGACACCCGCCGCCAGGCGCTGGACACCGAGCGCAGCAAGCGCCAGCAGGTACTGGCCAAGCTCAACAGCGACGTAAAAGACGGCGACCAGAAGCTGCAGGCCCGCCAACAGGACCAGGCCGACCTGGCCAAGGTGCTCAAGACCATCGAGGAAACCCTGGCCCGCCAGGCCCGCGAAGCCGAAGAAGCGCGCAAGAAAGCCCTGCTCGCCCAGCAGGAAGCCGAGAAGCGCCGCCAGCAAGAGGCCCTGGCCGCCCGTGCGGACAAAGAAGAAGCCGAGCCGCCGAAAAAGGCCCGCACCACCCTCGGCCCGCTGGTTTCCAGTGACGGAGCCAGCTACGGCGGTGCATTTTCTGCCGCGCGGGGAAAACTTCCCTGGCCGGTCAATGGTCGATTGCTGGCACGCTTCGGTGATGCACGCGGCAATGATGTCCGGGCCAAGTGGGATGGCGTGATGATCAGCGCCAGCCCTGGCACCCAGGTACATGCGGTGCACGGCGGGCGTGTGGTGTTTGCCGATTGGTTGCGTGGCGCTGGACTTCTGGTCATTCTCGACCATGGTAATGGTTACCTGAGCCTGTACGGCCACAACCAGAGCCTGCTCAAGAGTGCCGGCGACATCGTCAAGGCCGGCGAAGCCATTTCCACCGTTGGCGACAGCGGTGGCCAGGACAGTGCAGGCTTGTATTTCGCCATCCGCCAGCAGGGCCGGCCTACCGACCCTTCGCAGTGGTGCCGCGGCTGACACATTACATACGGTGTAGCACCAGGCGCTGCACCGATGCTCCGCAGGGAGCGCTTACAGGATCAGGAGTTCGTTCGACATGCTGCACTCGCCTCGCCTTACCCAGCTGGCCCTGACCATCGCTCTGGCGATCGGTGCGCCCCTGGCCAGTGCCGCGGAGCCGGCGAAAGCGTCGCCAGCCAAGGCTGCCGCAGTGCCAGCCACCGAAGTGACCGCCAAGGCGCCATTGCCGCTGGAAGAGCTACGTACCTTTGCCGAGGTCATGGATCGCATCAAGGCCGCCTACGTCGAACCTGTGGACGACAAGACCCTGCTGGAAAACGCCATCAAGGGCATGCTCAGCAACCTTGACCCGCACTCGGCCTACCTCGGCCCTGAGGACTTCCAGGAGCTGCAGGAAAGCACCAGCGGCGAATTCGGCGGCCTCGGTATCGAAGTGGGCCAGGAGGACGGCAATATCAAGGTGGTGTCGCCGATCGACGATACCCCGGCCTCGCGTGCCGGCGTGCAAGCCGGCGACCTGATCGTCAAGATCAACGGCGCCCCGACCCGTGGCCAGACCATGACCGAAGCGGTCGACAAGATGCGCGGCAAGATAGGTGAGAAGATCACCCTGACACTGGTGCGCGACGGTGGCAATCCGTTCGACGTGACCCTCGCCCGCGCGGTGATCCAGGTCAAGAGCGTGAAGAGCCAGCTGCTGGAAAGCGGCTATGGCTACATTCGCATCACCCAGTTCCAGGTCAAGACCGGTGACGAAGTCGGCAAAGCCCTGGCCAAGCTGCGCAAGGACAACGGCAAGAAGCTGCGCGGGGTGATCCTTGACCTGCGCAACAACCCCGGTGGCGTACTGCAGGCAGCAGTGGAGGTGGCCGACCACTTCCTGACCAAGGGCCTGATCGTCTACACCAAGGGCCGCATCGCCAACTCCGAGCTACGCTTCTCCGCCGACCCGGCCGACGCCAGCGAAGGCGTACCGTTGGTTGTGCTGATCAACGGCGGCAGCGCCTCGGCCTCGGAAATCGTCGCCGGAGCCCTGCAAGACCACAAACGCGGCGTGCTGATGGGTACCGACAGCTTCGGCAAGGGCTCGGTACAGACCGTGCTGCCACTGGCCAACGACCGTGCGCTGAAGCTTACCACCGCGCTGTACTACACCCCCAACGGCCGCTCGATCCAGGCACAGGGCATCGTCCCGGACATCGAAGTACGCCCGGCCAAGCTGACCGCAGACGCCAGCGACAACGACACCTTCAAGGAAGCGGACCTGCAGGGCCACCTGGGCAACGGCAACGGCGGCGCCGATCGCCCGACCGGTAGCAGCAAGCGCCAGGAACGCCCGCAGGACAGTGACTACCAGCTGAGCCAGGCGCTGAGCCTGCTCAAGGGCCTGAACATCACCAAGGGCGACTGATCCACCCCATGCGTTATCTGCTGTGTCTGCTGTTCTGCCTGATGGCCGGGGTCGCGCAAGCGGCGTCGGCCGGCAAGGCCTACCTGAGCATCATCATCGACGACCTGGGCCAGAGCACCGAGCGTGACAACCGCACGCTCGCCCTGCCCGGGCCGGTGACCATGGCGATCATGCCCGACACTCCACATGCCACCGACTTTGCCCGCCAGGCGCACAAGGCTGGTAAGACGGTGATCCTGCACATGCCCATGGACCCGGCCACCGGGCCCTACGCCTGGCACCCCGAACTACCGCTGCCAGAGCTGGCAAGCCGCCTTGAAGCTGCCCTTGCCAAAGTGCCGTACGCAGCCGGCATCAATAACCACATGGGCAGCCGCATGACCTCGCAGCGCGAAGCCATGACCTGGCTGATGGGCGAACTGCAGCGTCGGCATCTGTTCTTCGTCGACAGCCGCACCAGCGCGGCTACTGTGGCAGCGGCACAGGCTCAGGCTGCGGGCCTGGCGCACGTCTCGCGTGACATTTTCCTGGACGACGAGCGAACGGTAGAGGCCATCAACCGGCAGTTGCGCCAAGGTGTAGAGTTGGCGCGACGGCAGGGGTCGGCCGTGTTGATCGGCCACCCCTACCCTCAAACGCTGCAGGTGCTGGAGCGTGCGCTCCCGCAGCTGAAAGCAGAAGGGATTGTGCTGATCAGCCTTTCGCAGATGATTGCCGAACGTGGCAACCAGGCCATGCCCGCCCATGGCAAGCATGGCCGCTACAGCAACCGCTGAGCGTATCAGTCGAACGGGATGATGCCGTTGGCTTGCTCAAGCGTCAGCTTGCCTCGGTGAACCCTCACGTTACTGCCTGGCTGACTGCTCTGACGTCGTTGGCTCCAGGTTTTCAGATGCCCCACGGTGAACTCCCGGGCCAAAGCGTCGGCCGACGGCATGTGGAAGTGCGCCACCCATATCGGCCGCCCTGAATTGTCCCCAGGCTGCGTGAGGCGCTGGATGTGGTACTCGTCGAAAGTGGTGCCGTTTCTCATGACCTGCCTAGGCCCCGCGTAAACCACCTTGAGCAGTTGCTGCCCATGCAGAAATCGCAGGGCTTCGGCGGTCGGGTAGCTGGTTTTGGTGTACAACGTTATCAGCTTGAGCTGTTTTTCCGTGCGCAACCTGTCCGCGGCAGCTTCCACGCTTCTAATCAGGGCGGGGTTGGCGTTTTCACCGTTGAGCCTGGCAGCCTCGCCACTGAGCTTTTTCATTTGCCGGTCGAACAACCGCGTGAGCAGCGCAGCTTTGATATCGTTCTCGACGTATTCTGCGGCCTTGCTGATGAGCACGTCGTTTTCATCCAGCAAGCCTTGCACATGCATGGCGGCATCAGTGGGCGCATCCTCAGGCTCGGCCGGGGGCTGCGGCTCCTGCGTCAGGCGCTCATGCCATTCCCCATCACGCCAATCGAAGGTGGCCAGCACCGTACTGTCGAACGAATCACGCACTTCGAGCAGCTGTTGACCCTCCAACTCCCGTACGGTGCCGATCAAAATCTGCCCTTCGCTGTTGCGCACCACATGCTGGCGCTCGTTCGTTACGGCATAGGCAACACGCCTTGGCACCATACCGCCACCCTCTTGCTCCTGGATCGCATTGGCAACACGCGTGCCTGCATCGAGCTTGAGCCTTTCCAGCTCGAGGCGGTAGCGGTCGAGCATGTCGACCTCGATCAGCTCACCGCCTTCGTCACGGATACGCTTGCAGTTGAGCAGCGCGGCAGCATATTCGTCCCAGGCTTCCTGAAGGATGGAGATACGGTCCTCCACCGACAGATTGGCAAAATCGAGCTCACCGTGGGCGCCTGCCGCGTTGCGCAGGGCAAGCCCTGCCAAGTCATCCCTGTACCGAGCGATGCGCTGCTGGCCCACGGGAGTATCGAGATGCAAAGCCATGTCCGCCAGATTCAGTGCCTGATGAAAGCGCAGCTGTACAGTGCTGATGGTGCGTCTGGCGATCATCTGGGCAACTGTAACGGCGTTCGTTTCGCTGAGCGCAATCACGCGCTCCGCAGGCGTGTCGGCCAGTAGCACATCCAAGTTGCCGGAAGCCTTGAGCATCCTGTCCTGGAAAGCCACGGTTCGTTCCAGCTTCTGACGATACTGCGCATAGGTCTCACGCACCTGACCGATTGGGCGGCCATCCAGTCGCGCCTGCAACTCAACGAGGCCTGGGTAGTCGACCAGGTCCCACAGATCCTTGAGGATGAACTCGTTGTTACGGATCAGGAAGTTTTGAACACGCAATGTTTCGGCTGGCAGATGCTGATCCAGGCCGCTACGCCGCAGGGTGGCGAACTTGGGTTCTTGCAAGATCCCATAGTTCATCAGCACCTGCTCATCCGCCAGCACTGCCGACTCCAGGAAGCGTATTGATTCATCGCGTTTGATAAGGATCTGCGTGTTCCACTCGGCAAGACGTGCATCGTACCGGGCGACAAGCGCCACGGAATCCTGAAGATCATTGCCCTCGAGCGACGATTGCCTGGCCTGTTCCGCGTCCCGAAGCACATGCAACTTATCGACCTTACCCCGCAGCTCGGTCACCTCAAGTGCGCGCTGTGTGAATTGATCTGAAGCCTCATTGGTGCGCAGGGTGAACTCGTCGGCGGTGCGCTGCAGATTGAAAAAACGCTCGACAAGCTTCGCCCGCGCGCCCCCTCTTCTCATTCCCCCGGCCAGGCGCAGCGACTGGTCCACGCGCCAAGTGTCCATCGTAGAGACTAGCCACGGCCCATAGCCCCCATTGCCATCCATCACGCGTACGCCACCATCAACCAGCTCCACCGGGTAAGCATCACCTGCCATTGCGGCATAGAGCTGCCCGTCGATCTGGTACAGGCCTGCGGCCTCACCGGTACTTAACAGCGCCGACTCGTGCAGCGAAACGCTACTGCGCATAGCCCGCAATGCCTGACGCTGAGCGGGTGCTATCCAGTTGAAGCCCTGGTTGCCACGCCATGACAGGTCCAGCTGACGCCCAGGCAATGCCGCCAGCTCACCCAGGGTGGCTGAAGGCTTCGTGCTCGGCAGCACTGACACTTCGGCAAAAGTACCGTACTGAGAAGCCGGCCCCTCGAACGCCGAGGCGTCCACAGGCATCGCGTCGGCTACGGCTGGCGCGCTGGGCTGGTGCAGGTGCAGCAAGGTCATGCCCAGGTTCAACAGCAAATCCGCGGCCGCTGCTGAACGGCCAAACTCGCCCTGTTGCTCAAGGGCCTGCAGGTCATGCTCCAGCGAGCCCAGCAGCTGTGCCAGCCACGCCACTGTTGCCACAGGGCCACGCAGCACCAGCGTCACGACATCGAACAACAGCCAGGCACCCTGGGCCAGTGTTTTCCAGCGCCTTTCCACGTTGGACTCGGACTGCATGTCTGCTAACTCTACCAGCAGGTCGCGGTTGGCGTTATAGAGGTGTTCGTCCAGGTCTTTGAGCCAGTACTGCACATGGATGACGGGCGGCCCGGGGCGCTCGGGCAGGTCGTAGGGGTCGGCTCCAATGCTGCCGACATGCGGTTCGCGAAACCCTCCGTGATCGTAAATGTGTCGAACCTGAGGGTCCATCCATTCAAGAATGCTGGCCTGCAACAGCGGCGACTGCTGGATGTGCTCCAGCAATGCATCAAAGTTTGCGTATTCGCGTAGCGTGTCCTGTTTATACAGTGGGCGATAAAGCAGTACCCGCCCGGGTTCTCCGCAAATCAGCACGTACATGCCACGCACCGGGTCATGCAAGCGGGAATCAGGTTGGCGCCGGAATGCCAGCGGCATCAAGACCACGCGCGGCAATAGCGGATCAAGGTGGCCGGCGCAGAAGTCGACCACAGCCTGCAGACCGACATCGGTGATCTTGGCATCGAGCTTGGCCCCCAGCGCGCTGAACCACAGGCTGCTGCGCCACTCCCTGGCAAAGCGCTTCACCCGCTGCGGGCGCTGTTGAGGGTCATTCAACTGGGCAGCGACATATGCCGGGTAAGTTCCGCCGATGTCGACCTCGCGGACCAGTTGATTGACAGCGTCTGCATCCAGCCACGCGGGCGCGGCTTCGCCGTTGGAACGGTGCAGGCGTGTAATCACAGCACCTTTGAGCGCCCCAAGATGGCCGATGGCGAACTCGGTCAGGTTTCTTTGTCCCGCGATTTCCAAAGGCTCGCCACCACCTGCTCCCGCCCCTGCCCCGCCTGGTACACCACGCGCCACGGAGAACTCAAGAATCAGATCGTCGGGCGATGTGTCGTCACTGTACTTCAGCCGTATCTGCTCGCCCAGCCGCTGCCACGTATAGGTTTGCAGGCTCTGCACGCCATCCAGTGCAGCAACGCCATCAGCGTCCTGTTGCAGGGCGGCAAGCTGCTGCAAGGCGGTTTGGTAGGCAAAGCTGTCACTGCCAGAGCTTGCCCGCACCCCAAGGGGCGGCGGCACTGCCGCGGTGTCGTTGGGGTAGCTGGCGAACCACTGAGCCGGGTCGCTCAGCTGAGCAAACAGTTGTTCAAGTGCCGCAACATCCGCCAAGCGCCCGTAGCGTACCCGGTCGACCTGGGTGAACATGGTGTCCAGCAGCAATGCCGCTTGCTGCGCGAAGACATTGCCATCGACCGGGTACTGCTGCCACGACATCTCATCGAACTGATAGGTGAGTGCCAGCTCGTCGCGCAGGGCCACGGCAAAGGCGGCCAGCGACTCAAACCCGCGCACGCTCCCAGAGGGAGAGCACCACAACACCACCTGCCGCTCATCCCACTCACCCGTTACCAGCAAATGGCAGAGCATGATGTCCCAGCTGTGACTACCCGTGGTGAGGCTGGCCTGCACAAAGCTCACCCACGGCTGATCGCTGCTACCGCGAACCAGCCCACGGATGCAGGCCTGCTCCTGTGCGTCCAGTCCTTGCAAAGGCAGGCCGCGTTGCAGGGCAGTCTTCAACAACAACTGGATCCATTGGTCACGACTGACCCCGGCGTTACCTATCCCCGTCCAATAGCCGAGTTGAGCCTGGCAAAAGGACTCGGGGATCTGCTCGATCAACGCATTGAGCGGGGCGGTAAGCCCGGTGAGGCTGCGGGTGTCGAAGGCACTGTCCGAGCCGGGGAACCGGTAGGGGTCGACGAGGCCAAGGTTGTAATGGCGCCCGTCGACAGGTTCCAGGTCTACGGTGTTTGATTGCAGCAAGGCCTGCAATATCCGGTCAACGAGCGGCTGAGTGGTCCAGTAGGCCGCAGAGGGGTCAGGGCTGTCCAACATCAACGCATCTGCCGAAGACAAGGCGGGCTGCACCGAGGCCAGCCATGGCAGTTCTACCAGCAACACCTTGAGCAACTGCTCGCTCACGACTTGGCGCAGGGTGGGTCGGTCGCTGAAATGCACTGCGGCTGCGCGGTTGAAATCGAACGTAAGGGCGGGGGAAGCGGGCATGCGTAGGCACTCCTGATGAAAGAGCAGGAAGCCTTGCGTAATGGTTTGTGGTTCAGGTGGTACTTATTACGTAGCGACACGAAACAGGCCCTGCTTGGGACAGGGCCTGTTTCCAAAGCCAATCAGCTGTACACGCGCCCCAACAGCTGGCGGTGGCTCTCGAACTGGTCCAACACATCACGCACGATCTGCTCCGGCGCAAAGCCCATCAGGTCGTACTCCTGGCTGCCGTCGTGCAGGTACACCTCGGCACGGTAGAAGCGCTGGCGCACTTCCGGCTCGCCTTCCACCGGTGCTTCGCTCGGCGCGGCCATGTAGCCGTCCAGGCTCACTTCGTAAACGAACGGGTTACCCTCGTCCATCATCACCCGCAAGCCCATCATGTTGCGCGACTGGCCAACACGGGTCTCCACTTCGAAACCAAGGGTCTGCAACTGCGCGGCAGCTTCTTTAAGCGCCGGGCTGACCTGCTTGTCCATGAAGCGCTGCACCACGGCCTGGGTCGGCTGCAGGTCCAGCTGGCTGAGGCGCTCGCTGAAACCACGGCGGCCACGGGCAGCCAGTTCGGCGCGCTCGCCTTCGACGGCGACGTCCTGCTTCATGGCCTTGTACAGGCCGAACATGAACAGCACCAGCACTACCGAGAACGGCAAGCCCGCCAGCACCACCATGGTCTGCATCGCTTCGAAGTTACCGGCGAACAGCAGGCCGATAGTGACCAGGGTGATGATCACCGACCAGAACACCACCATCCAGTGCGGGGCATCTTCGTCGACCTTGCCGCCTTTGCACGACAGATTGGCCATCATCACCGCGCCAGAGTCGGCCGGGGTGAGGAACAGCACGAAGCCGACGAATACCGCCACACCAATCACGATCTTGGCCGCAGGGAAATATTCCAGCAGCTGGTAGATCGACATCGAAGGCTGCTCAAGCGCTGTCTTGCCAAGCTCCACGGCACCGTGGTTGATCACCAGGTCCAGCGCGGTGTTGCCGAAGATCGACAGCCAGGCCAGGGTGAAACCCAACGGGATCAGCAGCACGCCGCTGACCAACTGGCGCACGGTACGGCCCTTGGAGATACGGGCAATGAACATGCCGACGAATGGGCCCCAGGAAATCCACCAGGCCCAGTAGAACACGGTCCACAGGCCCAGCCAGCGCTCGGACTTACCGGCCTCGCCTTCATATACGTAAAGGTCGAAGGTCTTCAGCACGATGCCGTTGAGGTAGTCGCCGACGTTCTGCACGAAGCCGTTGAGCAGGTGCAGGGTCGAGCCGCCCAGCAGGACGAATATCAGCAGGCCGCTGAACAGCATGATGTTCAGGTTGGACAGGCGGCGGATGCCGTTTTCCACACCCGAAACCGCTGCCACGGTCGCAACGCCCGCCATGACCAGGATCACTACCAGCAGGTTGGTCTTGGTGTGGTCCATGCCGAACAGATATTCCAGGCCCGAGGCCACCTGCATCGAGCCGATCCCCAGGTTGGTGACCAGCCCCAGCAGGGTGACGAACATGCCGAAGATGTCCACGGCATTGCCCGCAGCGCCCTTGACCCAGCGCTCACCGACCAGCGGGTACAGCGCCGAGCGCAGGGCCAGTGGCTGGTTGTGGCGGTAGGCGAAGTAACCCACGGCCAGGCCGACCAGGGCGTAGATCGCCCAGCCGTGCAGGCCCCAGTGCAGGAAGGTCAGCTGCAGGCCCTGGCGCGCAGCCTCGAGGCTGGCAGGGGTACCTTCCGGTGGGTTGAAGTAGTGGTCCAGCGGTTCGGAGGCGCCGAAATACAGCAGCGAGATACCGATACCGGAGGAAAACAGCATGCCGGCCCAGGCGCCGTAACTGAAGTCGGGCTGGTCGTCCTTGCCGCCAAGCTTGAGCTTGCCGTAGTCGGAGAAGGCCAGGTAGACGACGAACAGCAGGTAGCTGCAGATCACCAGCATGTAGTACCAGCCGAAGGTGCGCGTCAGCCATTTCTGGGCCATGCCCAGCACCTGGCCGGCGGTTTCGGGTACAGCGATAAGCAAGGCAGTCAGAACAAGGATCATCAGCGCGGAGGTGAAGAACACCACGCGGTTGACCCGTACCCTCTCGGCGGGGGGCTTGGTAAGTGAGGCAGAACTCATTGCACGAATGCTCCGGGCAGTGCAGCTGTGGAGGCTAATCAGTCTTTCCCGAGCAATTGGTGGAATATCCCCACTGCATCAGGTGTTATAAAAGCACCCTGGAAACCGTGATCCCGAATCGAAACGTTGCAAAAAAACAGACAGGTGGCCTGCTGAAAATGCCACGCCTCAGCTGAGGTGCGCGCATTCGTCACAGATCACCCCGCCCGCTCCAAGGGCCTGTCGCAGGCCAGCGGCCGTACGGCAGAATCTGCATTTCGCATCGCTCATGCCCGTCAACGCCTTGTATTCCGGGGGTTACGCGATTTCCTGGGGTGTCAATCCGTGCCTCATTGACCTCTTGAAAGAGTGTCAATGGCACAAATTGTCGCAGAGCTTATTCTTTATTGATTGAACGTTCAATCAAAACAAAATAGACTGGTCTTCGCCGAGTCAGCCGCCTGTCGTCTGCTCGCAGGGCCTGAGGAGATAGCAAGATGCCCAAGGTCGGTATGCAACCCATCCGCCGCCAGCAGTTGATCGAAGCCACGTTGCAGGCGGTCGATCAGGTCGGACTGGGGGACGCCAGCATTGCGCTGATTGCCCGTTTGGCCGGTGTGTCGAACGGCATCATCAGTCACTACTTTCGGGACAAGAACGGCCTGATCGCAGCGACGATGGGTTACATCATGAACATGCTCAACGAAGGCGTCAGAGCACGTCGCCAGGCCCTGACAGACGACAGCCCGCGCGCCCACCTGAAAGTGATCATCGAGGGCAACTTCGATGCCAGCCAGGTGAACGGCCCGGCAATGAAAACCTGGTTGGCCTTCTGGGCTTCCAGCATGCACCAGCCCGATTTGCACAGGTTGCAGCGAATCAACGATCACCGCCTGTACTCCAACCTGTGCTGCCAGTTCCGCCGCGCCCTGCCGCTCTACCATGCGCGCAAGGCAGCCCGCGGCCTGGCGGCCCTGATCGATGGCTTGTGGCTGCGTGGTGCCCTGTCGGGGGATGCATTCGACACCGACCAGGCAATACGGATTGCATACGAATACATGGATCTACAACTGGCTAAACAGCACACCCTGGACACAACCGACCAGGCCGCTGATCGAGCACGCACGGCGCTTGCCAACCCGGCAGGAGCGTGACGCGCAGCCAACCACACACTGCACTTGCGAGGACACTATGGCCCGTTTCGGAACGCAAAAACTCTACATTGATGGCGCTTACGTCGACGCTGGCAGCGACGCCACTTTCGAAGCCATCAACCCGGCTACGGGCGAAGTCCTCGCCCACGTGCAACGTGCCACCGAGGCTGACGTCGAGAAGGCCGTGGAAAGCGCCGAGCGCGGCCAGAAGGTCTGGGCAGCAATGACTGCCATGCAGCGTTCGCGCATCCTGCGTCGCGCCGTCGACATCCTGCGCGAGCGCAACGATGAACTGGCCATGCTGGAAACCCTGGACACCGGCAAGTCGTACTCTGAAACCCGCTACGTCGACATCGTTACCGGCGCCGACGTGCTCGAGTACTACGCAGGCCTGGTACCGGCCATCGAAGGTGAGCAGATCCCGCTGCGCGAATCCTCCTTCGTCTACACCCGTCGCGAGCCGCTGGGCGTGACCGTCGGTATCGGCGCCTGGAACTACCCGATCCAGATCGCCCTGTGGAAATCCGCCCCGGCCCTGGCCGCTGGCAACGCGATGATCTTCAAGCCATCGGAGGTCACTTCGCTGACCACCCTGAAACTGGCCGAGATCTACACCGAAGCCGGCCTGCCGAACGGCGTGTTCAACGTCCTGACCGGCAGCGGCCGCGAAGTCGGCACCTGGCTGACCGAACACCCACGTATCGAGAAAGTCTCCTTCACTGGCGGCACCACCACCGGCAAGAAGGTCATGGCCAGCGCCTCGAGCTCGTCGCTCAAGGAAGTCACCATGGAACTGGGCGGCAAGTCGCCACTGATCATCTGCGCCGACGCCGATCTGGACAAGGCCGCCGACATCGCCATGATGGCCAACTTCTACAGCTCCGGCCAGGTGTGCACCAACGGCACCCGCGTATTCATCCCGGCTGAAATGAAGGCTGCCTTCGAAGCCAAGATCGCCGAGCGCGTTGCCCGCATCCGTGTTGGCAACCCGGAAGACGAAAACACCAACTTCGGCCCGCTGGTCAGCTTCCAGCACATGGAAAGCGTGCTCGGCTACATCGCCAAAGGCAAAGAAGAAGGCGCCCGCGTGCTGTGTGGCGGTGAGCGTCTGACTGCCGGTGAATTCGCCAACGGTGCCTTCGTCGCGCCGACCGTGTTCACCGACTGCAGCGACGACATGACCATCGTCAAGGAAGAAATCTTCGGCCCGGTGATGAGCATCCTCACCTACGAAACCGAAGAAGAAGTCATCCGCCGCGCCAACGACACCGACTACGGCCTGGCCGCCGGCGTCTGCACCAACGACATCTCGCGCGCCCACCGCATCATCCACCAGCTGGAAGCCGGTATCTGCTGGATCAACGCCTGGGGCGAATCGCCAGCCGAAATGCCGGTTGGCGGCTACAAGCAGTCGGGCGTCGGCCGTGAGAACGGCGTCAGTTCGCTGGCTCAATACACTCGCATCAAGTCGGTCCAAGTCGAGCTGGGCGGCTACAACTCGGTTTTCTAAGCCCTGTCTAGCCACGCCCGTGCCACTGCGCACGGGCGTTTCCGCTCCCTGATCACCGCCAACACGAGGGTACTTCCATGTCCCAAGAATTCGATTACATCATCGTCGGCGCAGGTTCCGCCGGTAACACCCTGGCTGCCCGCCTGACCGAAGACGCAGGCGTTACCGTACTGCTGCTCGAAGCCGGTGGCCCCGACTACCGCTTCGACTTCCGCACCCAGATGCCAGCCGCCCTGGCCTTCCCGCTGCAAGGCCGCCGCTACAACTGGGCCTACGAGACCGACCCGGAGCCGTTCATGGACGGCCGTCGCATGGAATGTGGCCGCGGCAAGGGCCTGGGTGGCTCGTCGCTGATCAACGGCATGTGCTACATCCGCGGCAACGCCATGGACTTCGACGGCTGGGCAGAACTGCCAGGCCTGGAAGACTGGACCTACCTGGACTGCCTGCCGTACTTCCGCAAGGCCGAAACCCGCGACATCGGCCCGAACGACTACCACGGCGGCGATGGCCCGGTCAGCGTGGCCACGCCGAAAGCCGGCAACAACCCGCTGTTCCACGCCATGGTTGAAGCCGGCGTGCAGGCCGGTTACCCGCGCACCGAAGACCTCAACGGTTACCAGCAGGAAGGCTTCGGCCCGATGGACCGTTCGGTGACCAAGAACGGCCGCCGTTCCAGCACCGCCCGTGGTTACCTGGACCAGGCCAAGAAGCGCCCGAACCTCACCATCGTCACCCACGCCCTGAGCGACCGCGTGCTGTTCGACGGCAAGCGTGCCATTGGCGTGACCTACCTGGTCGGCGACAGCGAAGAGCGCGTCGAAGCCCGTGCCCGCAAGGAAGTGATCGTCAGCTCCGGCGCCATTGCTTCGCCGCAACTGCTGCAGCGCTCCGGCGTCGGCCCGCGCGCCCTGCTGGAAAGCCTCGACATCCCGGTCGTGCACGACCTGCCGGGCGTCGGCGAGAACCTGCAGGACCACCTCGAGCTGTACCTGCAGTACGCCTGCACCCAGCCCGTGTCGCTGTACCCATCGCTGCTGTGGTGGAACCAGCCGGCCATCGGTGCCGAGTGGATGTTCAAGGGTACCGGTATCGGCGCCAGCAACCAGTTCGAGGCCGGTGGTTTCATCCGCACCCGCCCTGAGTTCAAGTGGCCGAACATCCAGTACCACTTCCTGCCGGTGGCGATTAACTACAACGGCTCCAACGGCGTGAAGGAACACGGGTTCCAGGCGCACATGGGTTCCATGCGTTCGCCTGCCCGTGGTCGCGTCCAGGCCAAGTCGAAAAACCCGCGCCAGCACCCGAGCATCCTGTTCAACTACATGTCCACCGAGCAGGACTGGCAGGAATTCCGCGACGGCATCCGCCTGACCCGCGAAATCATGGCCCAACCGGCGCTGGACCCGTATCGCGGCCGCGAAATCAGCCCTGGCGCCCACGTGCAAACCGATGAAGAGCTGGACAAGTTCATCCGCGAGCACGCCGAAACCGCCTTCCACCCTTCCTGCTCGTGCAAGATGGGCACCGACGACATGGCGGTGGTCGACGCCGAAGGCCGCGTGCATGGCATGAAAGGCCTGCGCGTGGTCGATGCATCGATCATGCCGCTGATCATCACCGGCAACCTCAACGCCACCACGATCATGATCGCCGAGAAAATCTCGGACAAGATCCGTGGCCGCAAGCCGCTGCCACGCAGCACCGCCAAGTACTATGTGGCGGGCGATGCACCGGTGAGGGGCAAGCCGATGCGTGAAGTGAAGCAGGCGTAAGCCGGTACTGGCCCCTTCGCGGCTAAAGCCGCTCCCACAGGTAGCGCATCGCTTTCGAGCCTTGTGATCACCCTGTGGGAGCGGGTTTACCCGCGAAAGGGCCATGCCAGGCATCATAGAAAAAGGCACCCATCGCGGTGCCTTTTCTACATCTGCAGAAACGCTTTACATGCTGCCAATTCATCAGGTTAGAATCGATTGGCACGCGACTTGCCAGTCAAGCCCCCTTCCCGCGATATCCCGGAGTACCTGCCTTTGGATGCAAGCACCATCAACAGCCTGTTTCTGATCGGCGCATTGCTGGTGGGCGCAAGTATCCTGGTCAGTTCGCTGTCGTCTCGCCTGGGCATCCCTATCCTGGTCATCATCCTCGCCGTCGGCATGGTCGCTGGTGTCGATGGTGGCGGCATCATCTTCAACAACTACCCGACCGCCTACCTGGTGGGCAACCTTGCACTGGCCGTGATCCTGCTCGACGGTGGCCTGCGTACGCGGGTGGCAAGCTTCCGCGTGGCACTGTGGCCTGCGCTGTCGCTGGCCACAGTCGGCGTGATGATCACCACCGCGCTCACTGGCCTGGTGGCCGCCTGGCTGTTCCACCTGAGCCTGATCCAGGGCCTGCTGATCGGCGCCATCGTCGGCTCTACCGACGCTGCGGCGGTGTTCTCGCTGCTGGGCGGCAAAGGCCTGAACGAGCGGGTTACCGCTACGCTGGAAATCGAGTCGGGCAGCAACGACCCGATGGCGGTATTCCTCACGGTCACCCTGATCGACATGATCGCCAGCGGCCAGACCGGCCTGCACTGGAGCCTGCTGACCCACCTGCTGCGCGAGTTCGGCATCGGCAGCTTGCTGGGGCTGGGCGGCGGCTGGTTGATGCTGCAGCTGGTCAACCGTATCAACCTGGCCGGCGGCCTGTACCCGATCCTGGTGGTGGCCGGCGGCCTGGTGGTGTTTTCGCTGACCAACGCCCTGCATGGCAGCGGCTTCCTCGCCGTGTACCTGTGCGGCCTGGTGCTGGGCAACAAGCCGATCCGCAGCCGCCACGGCATCCTGCACATGCTCGACGGCATGGCCTGGCTGGCGCAGATCGGCATGTTCCTGGTGCTGGGGCTGCTGGTCACCCCGCACGACCTGCTGCCCATCGCCCTGCCGGCGCTGGGCCTGGCGCTGTGGATGATCCTGGTGGCGCGGCCGCTGTCGGTGGCCGCCGCCTTGCTGCCCTTCAAGGCCTTCCATGGCCGCGAGAAAGGCTTCATTTCCTGGGTCGGCCTGCGCGGCGCGGTACCGATCATTCTGGCGGTGTTCCCGCTGATGGCCGGCCTGCCGGACGCCCAGCTGTTCTTCAACCTGGCGTTCTTCATCGTGCTGGTGTCGCTGCTGGTGCAAGGCACCAGCCTGCCGTGGATGGCCAAGCTGCTGAAAGTGACCGTACCGCCAGACCCGGCACCGATTTCCCGCTCTGCCCTGGAAGTGCACATCACCAGCGAGTGGGAGCTGTTTGTGTACCGCCTGGGTGCCGAAAAATGGTGCATCGGCGCCGCCCTGCGCGAGCTGAAAATGCCCGAAGGCACGCGGATCGCCGCCCTGTTCCGTAACGAGCAACTGCTGCACCCGTCGGGCAGTACCGTGCTGGAAGTAGGCGACATGCTTTGCGTGATCGGCCACGAACACAACCTGCCGGCGCTGGGCAAACTGTTCAGCCAGGCACCCCAGCGTGGCCTGGACCTGCGGTTCTTCGGCGATTTCGTGCTCGAAGGCGATGCCGAGCTGGGCGCGGTGGCCGCCCTTTATGGCCTGAAACTGGACGGCCTGGACGCGAAGATGCCGCTGGCGCAGTTCATCCGACAGAAGGTCGGAGGCGCTCCAGTAGTAGGTGACCAGGTCGAATGGCATGGCACGATCTGGACGGTGGCGACCATGGACGGGAACAAGATCCAGAAAGTCGGCGTCAGATTCCCCGAAGGAACGCGACCCGGACCAGGATTGTTCCTCTAAACTTCGTTTCTGCCGGATCCCAAAGTAGTCTGCCTATGTCCCTGCGCGTGTACCTTCGCACAGCCCTGCTCGGGCTGTGCCTGTCCCTTTCTTTCGCGGTCAACGCGGCAGAAGCCCCGACCACCGCCAGCATCCAGAACAGCCTCGACAAGATCGCCGAGCGCAAGCTGCCCGAAGCTGACCAGAAGGCCTTGCAGCAGGTGCTCGAGCAAACCTTGAGCCTGCTCAACAGCAAGGAAGACAGCGAAAAGAAGCTTGCAGCGCTCAAGCAGCAACTGGCCAGCGCCCCCAAGGAAACCAGCGACAGCCAGAAAGAACTGGCCAGGCTCAAGGAGAGCAAGCCGCAACCGGTCGCCCAGCGCTATGCCAACCTGACCGTGCCCCAGCTGGAGCAGATGCTCAGCGAGCGCAACACCCAACAGGGTGAGCTGCAGAAGGCACTGTCCGAAGCCAATAGCCTGATCATCAACTCGCAGACTCGCCCCGAGCGGGCCCAGGCCGAGATCAGCAACAACCAGACCCGTACCCAGCAGATCAACAACAGCCTCAAGAGCGGCAAGGACGGCGGCAAGTCGATCAATGCCGACCAGCGCAACCAGCTCAATGCCGAACTGGCCTCGCTCAACGCGCTGACCCTGCTGCGCCGCCAGGAGCTGGCCGGCAACGGCCTGCTGCAAGACCTTGGCAACGCCCGCCATGACCTGCTGATCGAGCGTGCCGCACGCCTGGAGCAGGAGATCCAGGACCTGCAGACGCTGATCAACGAAAAGCGCCTGGCCCAGTCCCAGCAGACCGTCACCCAGCAGTCGATCGAAGCGCAAAAAGCCGGTGGCAGCAGCCTGCTGGCCACTGAAAGCGCTGCCAACCTCAGGCTCTCCGACTACCTGCTGAAAAGCACCGACCGCCTCAACGAGCTGACCCAGCAGAACCTGCGCACCAAGCAGCAGCTCGACAGCCTGACCCAGGCCGACCAGGCGCTGGACGAGCAGATAAACGTGCTCAAGGGCAGCCTGCTGCTGTCGAAGATCCTCTACAAGCAGAAGCAAGCGCTGCCGCACCTGAAGCTTGACCGCGACCTGGCCGACCAGATCGCCGATATCCGCCTGTACCAGTTCGAGATCAACCAGCAGCGCGAGCAGATGAGCAGCCCGGTGGCCTACGTCGACAAGCTGCTGGCCAACCAGCCTCAGGAAGACGTCACCCCGCAGCTGCGCAAGGCCCTGCTGGAAGTGGCAATCACCCGCAGCGACCTGCTCGAACGGCTGAACCGCGAGCTGTCGGCACTGCTGAACGAGTCGATCACCCTGCAGCTCAACCAGAAGCAACTGCTCGGCACCGCCCAGGGCCTGCGCAACACCCTCGACGAGCAGATGTTCTGGATCCCCAGCAACAAGCCACTGGATTGGGACTGGCTCAGCTTCGTGCCGACCCGTTTGCCCGAACAGGTCGCCAGCTTGCCCTGGGGCTCGGGCATCAAGGAAGTGGCCGATGGCCTGAGCCAGCGCCCGTTGCTGTTCCTGCCCCTGCTGCTGGCCATCGGTGGCCTGCTGTGGCGGCGCAAGTACCTGTATCAACGGTTGGGCAAGGTGCATCAGGATATCGGCCACTTCCGCCGTGACAGCCAGTGGCACACGCCCCAGGCCATCCTGATCAACATCCTCCTGGCGATGCCGGTGAGCCTGGGCCTGGCGCTGTGCAGCTATGCCCTGCAGATCGACGCCCGCGGGCAGAACGCCAACCTCGGTGCAGCGCTGTGGCAACTGGCCCAGGCCTGGCTGGTGTTTTACACCGCCTACCGCATCCTCGCCCCCGGCGGCGTGGCGGAAATCCACTTCCGCTGGCACAAACCCCAAGTCGAATTCCTGCGCGGCTGGGTTCGCCGGCTGGGCACTGTGGTACTGGCGCTGGTCGGTGTGGTGGCGGTCGCCGAGCACCAGCCTTCGGCCTTGGCCGACGACGTGCTCGGTATCGGTGTTGTACTGACCTGCTATGCGCTGATGGCCTGGCTGCTCAGCCGCCTGCTGCTCAGCAGCCCGGCGCACCGCGACACCTCGCTGTTCCGCAAAGCGGTGGGGGTGGCCTTCACCGCCCTGCCGATCGCGCTGTTCGTGGCGGTCTGCTTCGGCTACTACTACACCGCACTGAAACTGACCGACCGGCTGATCTATACCCTCTACCTGCTGCTGTTCTGGTTGGTGATCGAAGCGGCCTTCGTCCGTGGCCTGTCGGTAGCGGCGCGGCGCCTGGCTTATCAGCGGGCACTGAGCAAGCGCCAGGCCGCCAAGGAAGGGCTGGACGGTGAAGTCATCACCGAAGAGCCGACCCTGGACATCGAACAGGTCAACCAGCAGTCGCTGCGCCTGATCCGCCTGGCCCTGCTCGGCGGCTTCATCGCCGGCCTGTACTGGGTCTGGTCGGACCTGATCTCGGTGTTCGCCTACCTCAACAACTTCACCCTGTACGAATACACCAGCGGCACCGGCAGCGCCGCCAGCATGGTGCCAATCAGCCTCGGCGACCTGCTCGGCGCCCTGGTGATTGTGGGCATAACCTTCGCCTTGGCCGGTAACTTGCCGGGCCTGCTGGAAGTACTGGTACTGTCGCGCCTGAACCTCGCCCAGGGCAGCGCCTACGCCACCACCACGCTGCTGTCGTACACCATCGTCGGCGTCGGCATCGTCAGCACCCTGTCGACCCTTGGGGTGAGTTGGGACAAGCTGCAATGGCTGGTGGCGGCGCTATCGGTAGGCTTGGGCTTCGGCATGCAGGAGATTTTCGCCAACTTCATTTCCGGCATCATGATCCTGTTCGAGCGCCCGGTGCGGATCGGCGACACCATCACCATCGGCAACCTGTCCGGAACGGTCAGCAAGATCCGCATCCGCGCCACCACCATCACCGACTTCGACCGCAAGGACATCATTGTCCCCAACAAGACCTTCATCACCGGCCAGCTGATCAACTGGTCGCTGACCGACACGGTCACCCGGGTGACGCTGAAGCTGGGCATCGACTATGGCTCCGACCTGGACCTGGTGCGCGACCTGCTGCTCAAGGGCGCCCACGAGAACCCGCGGGTGCTCAAGGACCCGGAGCCGATCGTGTACTTCCTGAACTTCGGCGAGAGCTCGCTGGACCATGAGCTGCGCATGCATGTGCGTGACCTCGGCGACCGCAACCCGACGCTGGACGAGATCAACCGCTACATCAACCGCGAGTTCAAGGCCCACAACATCAAGATCTCGGTACGCCAGGTCGAGGTATTCCTGATGGACCCGAAAGGGGGCAAGCAGCAGTTGATCCCGATGGAGCAACCTAAGCCGGATGGCACTGCTTCAGCCTGAGTGGGCTCGAATACTTTATTCTGTGCAAATCCCCTGCGAGGGCTTCGCCCTCGTTTGCGGGCAAGCCCGCTCCCACAGAGACCGCATAGTACCTGTGGGAGCACGCTTGCCCGCGAAGGGCCGTCAAGCGGCCCCGATGTCCCGACTTCAGGAGCCGGCCCCGTGAAAGCCCTCGACCATCTCAGCTTCGACAACCGCTTCGCCCGCCTGGGCGATGCGTTCTCCACCCAGGTCCTGCCCGAGCCGATCGCCGAGCCGCGTCTGGTAGTGGCGAGCGAGTCGGCCATGGCCCTGCTCGACCTCGACCCTGCCCAGGCCGAACTGCCGGTATTCGCCGAAATATTCAGCGGTCACAAGCTCTGGGAACAGGCCGACCCGCGAGCGATGGTCTATTCCGGCCACCAGTTCGGCTCCTACAACCCGCGCCTGGGCGATGGCCGCGGCCTGCTGCTGGCCGAAGTGCTGAATGACCAGGGCGAACACTGGGACCTGCACCTCAAGGGTGCCGGCCAGACGCCGTACTCGCGCATGGGCGACGGCCGCGCCGTGCTGCGCTCGTCGATCCGTGAATTCCTCGCCTCCGAAGCCCTGCACGCCCTAGGCATCCCCACCAGTCGGGCGCTGTGCGTGATCGGCTCGAGCACCCCGGTGTGGCGCGAAACCCGCGAAAGTGCGGCTATGCTCACCCGACTGGCGCAGAGCCATGTGCGCTTCGGGCATTTCGAATACTTCTACTACACCAAACAGCCCGAGCAGCAGCGGGTGCTGATCGACCATGTGCTGGAGCAGCACTACCCCGAATGCCGCGATGCCGAACAGCCGTACCTGGCGATGTTCCACACGATCGTCGAGCGCAACGCCGCGCTGATCGCCCGCTGGCAGGCCTATGGCTTCTGCCACGGAGTGATGAACACCGACAACATGTCGATCCTCGGCATCACCTTCGACTTTGGCCCGTTCGCCTTCCTCGACGACTTCGACGCCAATTTCATCTGCAACCACTCCGACGACCGTGGCCGTTACAGCTACGCCAACCAAGTGCCCATCGCCCACTGGAACCTCAGCGCCCTGGCTCAGGCCCTGACCACAGTGATCGAGGTCGAACCGCTCAAGGAAGCGCTGGGCCTGTTCCTGCCGCTGTACCAGGCGCACTACCTGGACCTGATGCGCCGGCGCCTGGGGCTGACCACTGGCGAAGACGACGACCTGGCGCTGATCGAGCGCCTGCTGCAGCGCATGCAGAGCGGTGGCGTGGATTACAGCCTGTTCTTCCGCAGGCTGGGGGAGCTACCCGTTGCCGAAGCACTGAAGGGGGTGCGCGACGACTTCATCGACCTCGCCGGCTTCGATGCCTGGGGCGCGGATTACCTGGCCCGTTGCGCGCGCGAGCCCGGTAATGCCGAAGGCCGCCGTGAGCGGATGCATGCTGTGAACCCGCTGTACGTGCTGCGCAACTACCTGGCGCAAAAGGCCATCGAAGCGGCCGAAGCGGGGGACTACAGTGAAGTGCGGCGGCTGCATCAGGTGCTGAGCAAGCCATTCGAAGAGCAGGCTGGAATGCAAGGCTACGCCGAGCGCCCACCGGAGTGGGGCAAGCACTTGGAAATCAGCTGCTCATCCTGAAACCTGGCGCCGCTGCGCGGCCCTTTCGCGACACAAGGCCGCCCCTACAGACCTGCGCGAGCCCTGTAGGAGCGGCCTTGTGTCGCGAAAGGGCTGCGCAGCAGCCCCAAAAAACTCAAGGAATCAAAAATGTCCGACCCACTGGTAATCCCCTGCCCTCACTGCAACGGTCTCAACCGCCTGCCCGCAGAGCGCCTGGGTGACGCCCCGAAATGCGGCCGCTGCAAACAGGACGTACTGCTGAGCCAGCCCTTCGAACTCGGCGAAGCCAATTACGCCAGCCAGATCAAGGGCGACCTGCCGCTGCTTATCGACGTCTGGGCTGATTGGTGCGGCCCGTGCAAATCATTCGCCCCGACCTTCGAACAGGCCGCCCGCCAGCTCAGCGGCCGCTGCCGCCTGGCCAAGCTCGACAGCGAAGCCAACCGCAACCTCGCCGGGCAACTGGGCATCCGCTCGATCCCCAGCCTGATTCTGTTCAAGAACGGCCGCGAAATCAGCCGCCAGGCCGGGGCGTTTCCACTCCAGTCTTTGCTGGAGTGGCTGCGTAGCCAAGGGGTCTAAGCGCTCTCTTCGAGCAGCGAATGCAGCTCCACAAACTGCTGGGTCAGCTTGTGCCGTGGTTCCAGGTGGATCAACGGCAGGCTGGCGTGGTGCGATTCACGCATCTTCACTGAGCTGCCCAGGTACACCGGCAGCACCGGCAGCCCCTCGGCCAACAGCTCGTCGAGCATCTGCTGGGGCAGGCTGGCGCGGGACTGGAACTGGTTGACCACAATGCCTTCGACCATCAGGCCTTCGTTGTGGTCGTCCTTGAGCTCTTCGATTTCGGCCAGCAGGCCGTAGAGCGCCTGGCGCGAGAAGCTGTCACAGTCGAAGGGGATCAGCACACGATCAGCCGCGATCAACGCGGAAACCGCATAGAAATTGAGAGCCGGCGGTGTGTCGATGTAGATCCGCTCGTAGTCTTCGTCCAGCTCGTCGAGCAACTTACGCAGCTTGTTGATCTTGTGCTTGGCCTCCAGCTTCGGCTGCAGGTCGGCCAGTTCCGCCGTGGCCGTGACCACGTGCAGGTTGTCGAACGGGGTTTCGTAGATATCGACCTTGTTCTTCTTGCTGAACGGCCCGCTGGACAGGCTTTGCTTGAAGAAATCGGCGATACCCATGGGGATATCGTCGCCGGTCAGGCCGGTCAGATACTGGGTCGAGTTGGCCTGGGCGTCCAGGTCGATCAGCAAGGTCCGATAACCTTCGCTGGCGCTCACTGCCGCCAGGTTGCAAGCGATGCTCGACTTGCCCACGCCACCTTTCTGATTGAACACCACGCGCCGCATGATTGACCTCCGTGTATCAACGAATGCCCGAGTATGTGGCGGCGACGCGGCTATGGCCAGTGCCATTTGCCCATTAGCCGGCACAAGGTGCAAACATCACCCCTGGCCAGCCATCAACCCCGTCAGCAACTCGGCGAACGCCCGGGCCATCGCCGAGCCACCCCGCTCGCGCTGCACCAGCCATACCGCCGACATCGCCCCTTCATCCAACAGCGTGCGGTACACCACGCCTTCGATGCGCATGCGCTGGAACGACGCGGGCAGCACCGAGACCCCCAACCCCGCCGACACCAGGCCGATGATGGTCATCGCCTCCCCTGCCTCCTGAGCAAAGTGCGGGCTGAAGCCGGCCTGGCGTGCCAGGCTCAGCAGCTGCGCATGCAACCCGCTGCCATAGCTGCGCGGGAAGAACACGAACGGTTCATGGGCCAGGGCGGCCATGTACACGCCATGCTCCGTGCCTTCGGCCAACGGATGCGAGGCATTGATCACCGCCACCAGCGGCTCACGGAACAGCTCGGTGGCCACCAGACCCTCCGGCAGCGGCATCGGCCGCATCAGCCCGACCTCGATGGACTCGTCAAACACCGCTTCGGCGACATCCCGGCTGCTCATTTCCTTGAGGTTCAGGTGCACTGCCGGGAAGCGCTGGCGAAAGGCATGGATGGCCTTGGGAATCTTCGAGGTGAACGGCGCCGACGACGTGAAGCCGATCTTCATCTCGCCCAGCTCACCCAACTGCGCGCGCCGCGCCACATCGGCCGCCTTCTCTACCTGTGCCAGCACCTGGCGCGCCTCTTCGAGGAACAATCGGCCAGCCTCGCTCAGCTCGACCCGACGATTGGTCCGCTCGAACAGGCGAGCACCCAGCTCCTGCTCCAATGCCTGGATCTGCTGGCTCAAGGGCGGCTGGGAGATGCCAAGTTGCTGGGCCGCGCGGCCGAAGTGCAACTCTTCGGCAACGGCGATGAAGTAACGCAAATGGCGCAGTTCCATGATCGGCTCCAATTAGGTCGCTTAACGTCTTAAATAGGTCGAACAATATATTGGATCTAATCATTAGCCAGCTATATGCTTTTTTCATTGCGCCAGAGGTACCGCCCGTGAAAACTGCTGTAGCCCCCCTTCCTGCTGACCCAGAACCTGCCCCCCTGAACGAAATGTGGATCGAGAAAGGCACCCCCGCCTTCATGAAGACCGTGCTGGCCCTGTTCAGCGGCGGCTTCGCCACCTTCGCCCTGCTGTACTGCGTGCAGCCGATGATGCCGCTGCTGTCGAAAGAATTTGCCATCAATGCGGCACAGAGCAGCCTGGTGTTGTCGGTTTCCACCGCCATGCTGGCGTTCGGCCTGTTGATCACCGGCCCCATTTCTGACCGCATCGGACGCAAGCCGGTGATGGTCTTTGCCCTGGTTTGCGCCGCCCTCTCCACCCTGGCCAGCGCGGTAATGCCAAGCTGGGAGCTGGTACTGGCCACTCGCGCCCTGGTGGGCCTGTCGCTGAGCGGCCTGGCGGCGGTGGCCATGACCTACCTGAGCGAAGAGATCCACCCGCAGCACATCGGCCTGGCCATGGGCCTGTATATCGGCGGCAACGCCATTGGCGGCATGAGCGGACGGCTGATTACCGGCGTGCTGATCGACTTCGTCAGCTGGCACACGGCGATGCTGACCATCGGTGGCCTGGCCCTGGTCGCCGCACTGGTGTTCTGGAAGGTGCTACCTGAATCGCGCAACTTCCGCCCGCAGATGATGAGCCCGCGCAGCCTGCTGGATGGCTTTGTCATGCACTTCAAGGATGCCGGCCTACCGTGGTTGTTCCTCGAAGCCTTCCTGCTGATGGGCGCCTTCGTGACACTGTTCAACTACATCGGCTACCGCTTGCTGGCCGAGCCTTATCACATGAACCAGGCGCTGGTCGGTTTGCTGTCGGTGGTCTACCTGTCAGGTATCTACAGCTCGGCGCAAGTCGGCGCGCTGGCGGACAAGCTGGGACGGCGCAAGGTGTTCTGGGCCAGTATCGTGGTGATGGCAGGTGGCTTACTGATGACCCTGGCCAGCCCGCTGCCGATGGTGATCGTGGGTATGCTGGTGTTTACCTTCGGCTTCTTCGGCGCGCACTCGGTGGCCAGCAGTTGGATCGGTCGCCGGGCGCTTAAGGCCAAGGGGCAGGCGTCGTCACTGTACCTGTTCAGCTATTACGCCGGATCGAGCGTGGCGGGTACTGCGGGTGGGGTGTTCTGGCACCAGTGGGGCTGGAACGGGATCGGGCTGTTTATTGGCAGCTTGCTGGCGGTGGCGTTGCTGGTGGCGTTGCACTTGAGCAAGCTGCCTCCCAAGGCATAGGCGCCCGTGCTCATGCTTCCGGCAGCGCCATGACCAAGCGCGCCTGAAGCAGCTCGCCTTCGGCTTGCAACTGGATGTTCAGCGCTTCGCCACCGTCTTGCTCCAGTACGTGCAGCCAGGCCAGTACTGCGGCGACGGGCCCCTCCAGGCCGACATCCACCTGCGCAGCCTTCGCTTCCAGGCTAACGATGTGGACCCCTGCCGCCTTGGCACGCTCATTCAGCACAGCCGGTGTCAGCAACTCGACGGCGTCTGTCGACCGGCGCGGCCCCTGTACAATTCGCTGCAATATGGCAGCCAGCTCATGCTCACGCGCCAGCGCTTGTTCCGCTTGCTGCATGCGGGCCTGCCCTGGCAACCAGAGAAGCTGGCAGATCACGATCGACAGCAAGCCCCACACCGCTGCATTCAACAGCGCACGCCGGCCTGCTGGTATCTCTTTCCACTGGCGAACCCATGCATGCTCGTTGAGATGTTTCATTCTGCCTCCTGCCAGGCGAGGGTTGCCCGCACACCCTGGTCAGTCTGTCGCCCCTGTTCCATGCGCATGCCGGCAACACGCCCACCCAGTCGTTCGAGATCGTCAAAACCTTGAGCGATGACTTCGACACGCCAGCCCTGCCCGGCTGTCGTTTCCGCTCGCTCAATCACCAGATTGCCGCTGCTGACCAACTGCTCGGAGAACTGCGCGAGCTGCTCCACAGCAGTCGATTGCCTGGGCATGTGTTCCAACAACCGGATTTGCGTGGCTAAATCGCTTCCGGCCAGCTGTTCAGGCGCCCCGTGTTGCAGCACCCGAAGATTGTCAGTGCGCTGCAGGGATGCCTGACGCAACAACCATTCGGTTCGCCAGTAATCGACCAGGCAAACCATCAGCAATGCCAACACCACACTACCTGCCATCGCTTGCCATGCCGGCGTCTTGCGCCGTCGATACAAGCCCCCCTGGCACAGGTCCACTGCACCCGTTTTACCCTGCACCAGCAGCTCCACAGCACTGTCGACCTCCTGATCGCAGCAGTCCGCACCAATTGCCCCTGCCTCGCCTATCCAGGATATCGACGCATGGTTCTGCTTCAGTACCTGAGCAGCCTGGGCACTGACAGCCAGACGCGCACCTTCGGTGCCTCCCAGCAACCAGCGCCCCTCGAACCACAGGGCACACGCCTGTGCGGCACTCAGCAGGTCAGCATCGACGTGCACCGCGACCGGGTCGATACCCTGCTCATGCAACAGCGACATCAACGGACGCAAGCGTTCCAGCGCTATCACCAGTACCTTTCGCCGTCCCTCATCATCCTCTGGCCCAAACGCCAGGTGAGAGGCCTCCAAAGGTGCTGCCAAATGCTCTTCGGCCGCATAGCTCAATACCTCCCGGCTGGGGCGCTTGCCCGGCACTGGCCCGACCCTGCAGTAGCTCGCAAGCTCCATCGGCAAGACAAGCACCACACCAGCATCGGCCAATGCTGGCGGCAGGTTGGCCAACGTCGACCGATAAAGCTGCGCCTGCGCTGTACGCACAAGGACCGGCCATGTCCCGTCGGCTGCGGCCAGACCCTCCGCCAGTAGAAACAGGTAAACATCACTCATCTGGCGTTTGCTCCGGCTGTGCAGAAAAAACACGACGCAACACACGCACCTGATGCGTGTTCAGGTCGATCTCAAGGTCGCTGTAAAGGTAACCAAGATGGCCTGCCAGCGCTGCACGTACCTCCAAGCGGTACCAGCGGCTGGTCACTGAAAGACCATGGCTGTCGATGCCAAGACCGACCAGACGCGGTTGCGCAAGAAACTGCTGAACGCTGGCAAAGCCCTCTTCAGGCCGTTCGACTATCAAACTCCGGGCCGTGGATGCTTCCACGCCTTCAAGGCCTTCGAGCACCTGCGCCAAAGCGGTGTTGACGTTGAGCCCCGCATTCGCAGGCAACGCCACGACCCATGGCCGCAGGCGTGTCATCACTTCATCATCAACCCCTGGCAGGGCGCGCAACTGGCTAGGGTCGAGCATGCGTTGGCCTGCCAGGGAATCCAGCACTGGCGCCTCGATCTGCAGCGCTCGGCACAACTGCTGCCAACGCTTTAGCAGGACAGGGTCGAGAGGTTTCCGTGCGGTCAGCGCAGCGATGTTGAAACGCCCGGAAAGGTCTTCCAGACGCAGGCGGACCTGCCCCTGCTCAAGGCCCAGCAACCGGGCTTGCGCCCAAGGCTGACCGCCATGGGTCACTTGCAGCAGGGTTGCAGCCTGCTGTTTCAGTTGCATCAAAGCCTGGCGTTCCCCGGCATGCGCCAACTGCAGCAAACGCGAGGCATCGATTTGCTGCCTGACGCTACCGAGCATGCCTTGATGGCTACGCAACATGTTGGCAACTAGCACCGTCAGCAGCGCCATGACCAACAGCACGGTGATTAGCGCCACGCCCCTCTGCCGAGCGTTCTTCACAGACTTGCCCCCGCCATTGGCAGCACGCGACGTATGCCCTGGAAGCGCTGCGTCGAAAATGTGATCTCGAGCGCCTGTGGCGGCTGCGCAGCCGTCCAGCTGGAAACCCAGCCACCCTCTGCGCCATACATTCGCCAGCGCAACGCCACAATACCATCGAGCACGCGCTGCGGCCGTACCTGCCCATGCTCCAGAGTACGCCGCTGCCGCCACAGCACACCGTCCTCCAGCCAGTACTCGACAACCCTCAGATCGCTGCGTGGCAGGGGCTGCCGGTCACGCTCGGCACCCAGCAACCAGCTGACCCGGTATGGCGTCAAGGCAATGCCGTGGCCCGCACCATGCTTGCCGCTCGCGGGCCAATACCCTTGCAGTGCATCCCGCTGCATCACACTCATTGCCCGCCCCAGCGCACGCAACTCGTCGGCGTGGGCCTGGCGCGCGGCATCGGCCCGGGTGAATGCCGCCAGCAACTGGCTGGTGCCTGCCGCCAACAAGGCAAAGATGGCGACGGCCAGCAACAACTCCAGCAGGGTAAAACCGCGTTGGCTACAGGCTGGCTTAGGGCGCGGCATCAGCAACCTCCAGCCAGCCCACCGTGTGATGAAGCGTCTGCTGATCCGACGCCAAACCGACAGTCACGATCACTTCGACGAGGGGCGCATCGGCCAGCGAATGCCTTACCTCGACCAACCACCAGGCACGCTCATCGAACCGGACCTCGAGCGTGCGCCGCTGTGCAGCCACAGGCGCGTGCAGACGCAGTTCAGCCAGGTGGTTATCGGCGATCCAGCTGGCGAACAGCCGGTCACGCACGCCCTGCGACTGTTCCAGCACATGCTGGCTGGCGGTCATCACAGCTGCAGCCAGCACGGCAAAAACAGACAGCGCCACCAGTACTTCCAGCAACGTAAACCCGCGTTCAACGTTCGAGCCAGGGGTCATTGAGGCCATCACTTGATACTTGGGCCAGGCTGACGCCCGCCTCATGGAATGACAACGAAAACGGGGTGTGCTCGTCGCTACGGGAAAACACCAGCTGCGCAGTGCCTTCCGGCTTGCCGGTCATCACTGCCAGCCCGTCGATCTCAAGGCGCAGGTCCAGCCCGGTGTCCCGGCGCTGCCCCTGCGCTGCCACGCTGTGCCCCTCACCCTTCACTAGCTGATAGCCGCGGGGGTCGACGTGCACAGCCAAATCCCGCCCCTCCAGGACCGCCTGCTGCCTGGCGTATTGGACCAGTTGCAGAAACAGGACGGCTTCCTGCCGCGCCAACCGTTGGGGGCCCTGCCCCACCTGTAGCCCGGCCATGGCCAGGACGACGCCAACCAGCAGCAGCACCAGCATGATTTCAAGCAGGGTGAAGCCTCGCGACCGGCGCTGCCTCATTCGTCCCAGTTACCGATATCGGCATCCGCGTCTTCACCCCCGGGCTGGCCGTCGGCCCCCAAAGAGAACAAGTCGTACCCCTGGCCTGATCGCGTACCTGGGTTGGCGTACTGATAAGGTGCTCCCCACGGGTCCATCGCCTGACGCTTGAGGTAACCCTGGGCGCTCCACTGCCGGGGCAGTGGCGCCAGGGTTGGGCGCCGGACGAGCGCCTCCAGGCCTTGAGCCGTGGTGGGGTAGCGCCCATTGTCCAGGCGGTAGATTTCCAGTGCTGTGGCAATGGACTGGATATCGGTACGCGCTGCGGTGAGCTTGGCGTGGTCCGGGCGGCTCATCACATTGGGCAGCACCAAGGCACCGAGTACCCCCAGGATGATCACCACCACCATGATTTCAATCAGCGTGAAACCGCGTTGCGCGCGGCGTGCAAAGCCGTAGGACATATCAGTTGACCAGTTGGTTGAGGTTGAGAATGGGCAGCAGGATGGCCAGCACGATGAACAGCACGATGCCGCCCATCACCAACAGCATCAGGGGTTCACACAGGCTAACCAGGAGGGTTATACGACCTGCCAGTTGCCTGGCTTGAAGATTGGCGGCACGTTCCAGCATGCCGTCCAGCTCCCCGGCACGCTCGCCACTGGCGATCATGTGCAGCATCAGGGCGGGCATGGTCTCGCTGCGTGCCAGGCTATGGGCCAGCGTTGCGCCTTCGCCTACTGCACGCACAGCGGCTTGCAAGCGTTCGCGAAGAACCAGGTTGCCCACCACACCTGCCGCGATGTTCATGGCATCGACCAGCACGACGCCGCTGCGCCCCAGAATTGCCAGGGTGCTGATGAAACGTGCGGCTTCACTGGCCAGCACAAAACCGGCGTAACCGGGTATGCGCAGGACCATGGCATGCCATTGCCTTCGTCTGGCGGGTTTGCGTAACAGCAAGACGACCGCTGCAGCGCCTGCCAGCATCACCAGCAAGGCCAACAGCCCAAAGCGGCCGAAGGCATCGCTGAGTGCGATCAGCACCTGCGTTGCCAGTGGCAACTGTGCCTGGTCGCGGGCAAATGCCTGCACCACGTCCGGCACCACATAGCCAAGCAGAAACCCCACCACCAGCAGTGCCACGACCGTCAGGATCAAGGGGTAAAGCATCGCCAACTGCACTTTCTGGCGCAGTGCCCGCTGTTCCTCGCCATGCTCAGCCAGCCGCTCCAGTACGCCGGCGAGGTGCCCTGAACGCTCCGCCGCCTCGACCGTAGCGCGGTAGACCAACGGGAATGCCGATGGGTAATGTGCCAACGCATCGGCAAAGGTATTACCTTCGCAGACCCGCTCAGCCACACCAAGCAACACCTGCCTGACCAGACGCTGGCCGCTCTGCGCAGCCACCGCCTGCAATGCTTCAGTCAGCGGTATGCCGGCCTGCAACAGCGTTGCCAGCTGCCGGGTCAGCAGGCAGCGCTGCACGAGGGAAAGGCGGTTGCGTGCAACCTGCGCGGCAAACAGCGACGGTTGTAACTCTTCGATCATCAATACCGACCAGCCCTGCTCGCGCAACTGCTGTCGGGCGTGGCGTGCACTGGCTGCCTCCAGCGTGCCGCGCTGACGTGTGCCATCGATGCGCTGAGCCCGATACCGGAAAACCGCCATGCTCAATCCTGGCCGGTGACGCGCAGCAGTTCCTCGACACTGGTCTGTCCTTGGCAGACACGCTCAATGCCGTGCTGAAACAAGCTGATCGACTGCGGGGACAGCAATGCCCGCATCTGTGCCAAGGATGCGCGGGCGTGAATAGCCTGTGCCAGCTGCGGGGTGATCACGACCATTTCGTGCAAAGCCACACGCCCGCTGTAACCCAGCTGGCACAGCTCACAACCAACAGCCTGGTAAAGCTGCCGCGGTAAGTCATCGGGATTGCCCAATGCAGCGGCCATGGCGTCATCCACCTCGCACGCGACCTTGCAGTGCGGGCACAACACTCGCACCAACCGTTGGGCCATGACACCGGCAAGCGATGAGGCGAGCAAGCAAGTATCCACCCCCATATCCGCCAACCGCATGATGGCGCCCAGTGCACTGTTGGTATGCAGGGTCGACAGCACCAGATGGCCCGTCAGCGATGCCTGCACGGCAATTTCAGCGGTTTCCCTGTCACGGATCTCACCCACCATCACGACGTCCGGGTCCTGCCGCAGGATCGCCCGCAGCCCGCGGGCAAAGGTCATCTCGACTTTGCTGTTGACCTGAGTCTGGCCGATGCCCGGCAAGTGATATTCGACCGGGTCTTCGACGGTAAGGATGTTGCGCGACTCACGGTTCAGTACCGATAACGCCGTATACAACGTGGTGGTCTTGCCAGAACCAGTGGGGCCGGTCACCAGGAAAATGCCATGGGGCTTGTCCAGCAATGCAAGGAAAGCCTTCTGGACAGAGGGCTGCATCTGCATGTGTTGTATGTCCAGGCGGACCGCCTGCTTATCCAGCAAGCGCATCACCACCCGCTCCCCATGGGCCGCAGGCAAGGTGGACACACGCACATCCACCTCATGGCCTGCCAGCCGCAAGCTGATGCGGCCATCCTGTGGCACACGTTTTTCGGCGATGTCCAGGCGCGCCATGACCTTGATGCGCGATACCAGCAGTGCCGAGAGCGCCCTGGGCGGCGCGAGCACTTCGCGCATGACACCATCGATGCGCATGCGAACACGTAACTGCTGCTCGAAGGTTTCCAGGTGGATATCGGAAGCGCGTGACCTGACCGCTTCGCTGAGCAACGCATTGAGCAGCCGGATGATCGGCGCATCGTCCTGTTGATCGAGCAGGTCACTGGCCTGCGGCAAGCCCTCAGCCAAGCGTGACAGGTCGATGTGTTCATCCAGCTCCTGGATAACCGACTGTGCCGCATCCTGGGCGCCGCCATAGCAACCGGCCAGGTGGATGGCAAACACGTCATCGTCCACCAGCCGCAGCGGAAAATGCTGCCCGACCACGCGCAACGCTTCGGAAAGCGACTCCAGCGAAGCGCCATTGCGCATCAGCAACGTGTGGCGGTCAAGCAAAATGCCAAAGCGCCGGGCAAAGCCGAATGGAATCATGTCGCTCACCGGCCAGCTTCCTCGCCCATCGGTGCAGGACGCGCCTCGAACATTTGGCGCGGGTCTTTCGGTACTCGTGCCGGGTCGGACGCCTGTACCTCGCCATAGGCGCGGCGACCCGACTCGATCAGGTCTTGCTGGGTACGCAAGACGGTAGGCCTCAGGAACACCATCAGATTGGTCTTCTCCTGAGTGTCCCGGGTCCAGCGGAACAGGCCACCGAGCAGCGGGATGCGGCTTAGCAACGGTACACCGCGCTGCTCTGTCCGCACGCTGTCCTTGATGAGGCCGCCGATCACGATGATCTCGCCATCCGCAGCCAGGATGGTGCTCTTGAGCGTCCGCTTGCTGGTGATCAGGTCACCGTCGACTGTGCCAGGTGCCAGTTCGGAGCTTTCCTGCTCGACTTCAAGGCGCAAACTCCTGCCCTCATTGATGTGCGGGCGCACCTTCAGGCTAATACCGATGTCCTTGCGTTCCACGGTCGTGAACGGGTTGTCTGCGCCACTCCCTGATGTGGTGTACGAGCCCGTCTTGAAGGGCACGTTCTGCCCCACCAGGATCTGCGCCTCCTGGTTGTCTAACGTGAGCAGGCTGGGGGTGGACAGCAAATTGCTGCGGGTGTTGCTGGCCAACGCGGAGACCAGCAGGCGGAAACGGTCAGACCCCAAAGCCAGTGCCGCACCGCTCGGCAGTGCCTTATCCGCACCCAACAGGTCAGCCCACGCCACACCGCTGTCGGGGAATGTCACGCCGCCTTTAAGGCTGCCTGAATCTATCCCCCACTGCAGCCCCAAGGCTTCATTGATATCCCCGCTGACCTCGACGATTGCCGCATGAATCAGCACTTGCGCGCGTGGCTGGTCGAGTTGCTCGATGATCTGTACCACATCCCCCAACGTCTGGGGCTCGCCCAGAAGCACCAGCGCATTCTGGCTGACATCGGCCTTGACCATGGCCCCTGCTGCAAGTGGCTGGCCCAAGGTCTCAGTACCTGCCTTGCCATCCAGCCGTTTGCCCACTTCACTGAGCACCTCAGCCAGTTGCTCGGCATTGCCATGCTGAAGGCGCACAACTCGCCAGTTCTGCGAACTGGCGGGCGCAGGTACATCCAGCTCGCGGGCCAGGCGGGCAAGGCGCTGCCGGGACTTTTCCGGGCCGAGTATCAACAGGCGGTTGCTGCGCGAGTCGGATAGCACCCGCACACCACTGTCCGGGCCACCCGCCGAAGCCTCTACCACAGGCAACACATCCACGGCCTGTGCAGTACGCAAGGTCACCAGCTCATAATCATGACGTTGACCGCTGTCCAGTTGCGCCACCAGGCTTTGCAGGCGCTCCAGGTTTGCAGCCGAATCGGTAACGACCAATGCATTGGCCGAACTGGACGGGCCAATGTAACCGTTGCTGGACACCAACGGCCTCAGCAAGCCCGCCAAGTCAGCGGCAGTGCTACCGGACAAGCTGAACACGCGCGTTGTGAATGCGGCAGGAATGGCATCAACCTGCTGGTTGGCCCAGGCTTTTGCTTCACTCGCCGGCAGCACCAGCAAGCGATCGCCATCGTTTACCGCGGCGAACCCTTGCGCATTCAGCACCGAGTAGAACAGCCGGCGCACACCTTCACGATCGTGCGCTTCATTGGACAGGACGGTAATCCGGCCCTGCACGCGCGGGTCGAGCACAATCGTCTGATCAAGAATGGCCCCGACTTCGCGCACCACATCGCGCACATCGGCATCACTCATCGCCAGTTGCCAGGTCGGCGCATCAGCCAGGGCCAGCGGGCAGGTCAAAATCAGACAGGTCCTGAACAAGGCCACCCGTAGAAAGCGTTGAAATGTCATTGCACCTCCCGCAGCAGGCGGGGTGAATCGGCAGAGGCGGGACCACGCACAGGGGTACTGCCCGATTGAACGAAGACGTTGGCGCGGCTGCCGGACAAGGCCAGTGTTCGCTCGCGCTCACCGTCCCAAAGGGTGATGGACCGCACGTCGATGCGACGCAACACGCTGCCGCCCGGCATACGGTCGCCCACCTGGTACAGGCTTTCACCCTCGCGGCTTGCAACCAGCGCACGGGGGTGGCCCAGGCTCGGGATGAAACATGCCTTGAGCACCAGTTCGGCCTGGCCGGCAGCCTGGCCGATAGGTGCGCTGTAACCAAACGCCAGTGCCAAGGTTGCCGTGGGTAATGGCTGCTGGACGGTCGGTGCGGGGGCGACCTGCTCCTGCCCGACACGCTCAGCCATGGGGCGAGTTGTTTCCCGCACGACAAGGAAGACAATCGCCAGCAGGGGGGCCGCCACGCAGGACAAGATCGAAAACAGCTTCATAGGGCTCAGGGCAACATCCGGCGAAGCACCCGCCGCCCAGAACACTCGTGCAGCATGACGGCCCCGACATGCAGCGCCACAACCATGGTCAGCACCACGTTGGCTGCAACATGCAGCTTCAGCCAGGCACTGAGCCATGACGGGTCGCTGATCAACGGCGAGATGGCAAACCATCCAAACACGTCGATTGCGCGGTCCATCATCAGTACGCCAGATAACAGCACCAGCGCTGTCAGCCAGTACATGCCCTCGTGTACAGCATGGGCAGCCCGGCGCGCTCGAGGGTTCTCATTCAGCGCACCCGGCCTGGCCTTGACCCATCGCACCAGCCAGCGCAGCAAGAAAATCGGGATGAACAGCGTGGTCAGCCCGACATTCACGAAACCGACCAGATGGGCAGTGGCGGGTTCGACATCAAAGCCGGAAACATAAAAGCCACTGAGCAGCGCCCAGCCGATCACCAAGGCAGAGACCCAGTGCAACAGGATCTGCTGCCAGCAATATTTGTGTACTTGCATCGAAAATACCGTGTTGTGCCCTGGCAGCTACTCCAGCTGCCAAGGCCCATTCCTTCAGCGCTTGATCCAGGCGTCTTGCCAGTGGCTGCCTACACCAGGCTCATATTGGGTGGCACTTGCCGAATAGCTCTTGCACCAGCCCTCGAACGGGAACGGCTTGCACTCGAACACTTCCCCCGTCTTCGGTTGCAGGACACGTGTACCGGCCTTGTAGCTTGCAATCGATTGAGGGAAGACGAAGTCGTGGCCTTCGCCACCCGCAGCCTTCAGCTGAACCGTGCGCTCCTCCTGCAGCAGGATGCGCCCGGCCTTATTCACGCCGACCACCTTGAGCAGGTGCTCACCTGCCACGGTGTCCGCCTGCAGCATCATTGGACGGGTGGTGGCGTCCACGTCCTGGCGAGTGAAGCCGACTTGCTGGTTGGCACTGTCGAACAGCCGCGCGCTAACCTGCAAATTGCGGTTGGTCATCACTGTGAAGTCCAGGTTCGCCTTACCGTCTGTCAGTGTGTACTCAGGCTTCAGGTCATGCAGGTGCAGGTAACTGTCATCGACCGGCACGCCCTCGAAGTCCAGTTGATAACTGCTGATGCCCGTCTCAGGCTTGGCGAAGATGCTGTTGCTGCCCTGAACCGGCTTGATGTTACCGTCGCCATCCAGGAGGCCCGCCTGGACCAAGGACTGGGTTTCATTGATGCGCTTGGCAAGCTTGTAGGACCAGTTCGGCGCCAAGCCTTCCTCGGCATTCTCGATAGCCACGGTGACACTGTATTGCGGGCTTTCCGAACCGGCGATAAAGGCACGGGCCTTGACCTTGTCACCTACCTGCAGGTCCCGATGCGGATTGATAGTGCCGACCTGCGGCCACTCAGGCGCCGGGCCACCTTCGGCCTGAATATCGACATCCATGACGTTATAGAAAGCTGCTGCGGTATCACCTACGGTCCAGACACCCAAAATGACATGATGCCCTGAACGATCAGCAGGCAACGTGCATTGATGCTTTTCGAGTGCAGGCCCTTTCATGGGCTGCCCCTCACCACGCGCAGGCTTACCATGGCCATCAACTTCGCAGAAAGGCACCAACTCGAATGATTCACGGCTCAACGCCGCATTGGGGTTCCAACCATTTTTGGTGATGAAATATTCCCACTTGGTCGTAACGTGCCCAACTTCGTAGTACCAGTCGAACGCGACTTGCCGGTTTGTTATAGGGGTCAAGTGCCAACGGCCAGCCGATTGTTCGTCAACCGGCGCAAAGTCTGGGCGTACACCACCACTCGCTAGCTCGCCATCAGCAGGGCCGCGTGCTGGAAAGCCTTTTTCAGCTTCGCCCACGGATTGTGGCTCGTACATGGGCTGACCACACCCGGTGTTAAGCCCTAAACGGCAGGCATATGCCCGAGACGGCGGCTCACTGGCATAGCCATGCGCACTGGCCATTTGGGCATGCATGCCCAACCCGGCAATTGCCAGCCACGCGCTGCTGGCAACAACCCTTCGTAGATGCTTTCGTGTACTCATGACGCACTCCAAACTGCTGAGCTTGCGTCGGGGGCTCCCGACCAGAGTACGTCACTCTAATAATGCGAAAGGCTACAAAATATAGGAAGATTCCTACGAATAAGCAGGTATCTTCATGGATCAGTTGATAATCTCGACAATATCGACATCCACCTCACGGCTCATCAAGTGCTTCTCCACTTCACCGGTCAGCTTGACCTTGGTCTTGTCGTTGAACGGCGTTGGTGGCAGGTCTTCGTCATCGATCTCGACCGTAATGGTGCCGGAGTTGTCCTTGAACTCGTACTTGTCGTCGTTGTTGATCTTCTTGGTCACAAAACCTTGCAGCACAACCGGAGTGTCATCGGCAGCGTCGTTGGCTGCGGCAACGGTGGTAACCGGCTGAGCACCGGGGCCGGTATAGCCAGCAGCGAAGGCAGCGCTGCTGAGCAGCGGGGCGAGGATCAAAGCAAGGTAGCGGGCGGTCATGTCGAGCAATCCTGTGTCGGTGTCTGATTGGCCCACGATAACCGCCTTGGCTGAAGTAAAGCTTAATCAGTGCCCACTAAACCACATCCGCCACAACACCGAGCGACCGGCCAGTTGATGCTTGATGACCGCACCAATATGCAAAACGATCAGCGCGAACAACAGCCCCAGCGAGAAGAAATGCACCTGCACCCATGCCGCACGCCACGCATGTTCGCTGAACAAGGCCGGGACGTGCAGCACGCCAAAGGCACTCAGATCCTCATCTATGATCAGCACACCAGTCACCAGCACCAAAGCGATGGCCCCATATAAAGCAAGGTGCACCACCTGGGCAAGCAACTGCTCATAACGCCTGCCCGCGTGTGCAGACGGACCGGGAATGGCCATGCGCACCACACAACGCACGATGAATACGGGAATCAACAAGAGGCTGATTGAAATATTGAAGTCGGCCATCGCCGCCTTACGCGACGGGCTCACCTCAAACAATGCCAGGTACGCCCCGCTGCACATGACCCACAAGATGATGGCCGCCGAAAGCCAGTGCAACACCACCTGCGGCCAGGCATATCGTATGCGGGGATTGGTAAGGGATAAGGGCATCGTAAACCTCCAGACAAAGCACTCGGCAGTGATAGAGAGGTTGGGCGATGCGTCAGGGCAGGTATGTAAGAATCGCCCTTTACGGCTGAGTGAATCGTAGGAGCCCGCTGGCCCTTAGCGACCAGCGGAGCTATGCGGGGTCAGGCGTGATACTGCGCCGACAGTTCGTGCACGGCGTTGATGAACACGCCAGCGTGCTCCGGGTCGACCTCCGGGGTAATGCCATGGCCGAGGTTGAACACGTGGCCGGTACCCTTGCCATAGCTGGCCAGAATGCGCGCCACTTCCTGGCGAATAGCCTCCGGCTTGGCGTACAGCACAGTCGGGTCCATGTTGCCTTGCAGTGCCACTTTGTCACCCACGCGGCGGCGGGCGTCGCCGATCTCGCAGGTCCAGTCCAGGCCCAGTGCGTCGGCACCGGCCTCGGCGATGCTTTCCAGCCACAGGCCGCCATTCTTGGTGAACAGGATCACCGGCACCTTGCGCCCTTCATGCTCGCGGATCAGGCCGCTGACAATCTTGCGCATGTAGGCCAGGGAGAATTCCTGATAGGCCGCCGCCGACAGGTTGCCGCCCCAGGTATCGAAGATCTGCACGGCCTGGGCGCCAGCGAGGATCTGGCCATTGAGGTAGCTGGTGACGGACTGAGCCAGCTTATCCAGCAGCAGGTGCAGGGCTTGCGGGTTGTCGTAGGCCATGGCCTTGGTCTTGCGGAAGTCCTTCGACGAACCGCCTTCGACCATGTAAGTGGCCAAGGTCCACGGGCTGCCAGAGAAACCGATCAGCGGCACGCGGCCATTGAGCTCGCGGCGGATGGTGCTGACCGCGTCCATGACGTAGCCGAGGTCTTTTTGCGGATCAGGGATCGGCAGCGCTTCGATATCGGCCGGGGTACTGATGGCCTTCTTGAAACGCGGGCCTTCGCCGGTTTCGAAGTACAGGCCCAGGCCCATGGCATCAGGGATGGTGAGAATGTCCGAGAACAGGATCGCCGCGTCCAGCGGGTAGCGGTCCAGCGGCTGCAGGGTAACCTCGCAGGCGAACTGCGGGTTCATGCACAGGCTCATGAAATCACCGGCCTTGGCGCGGCTAGCGCGGTACTCCGGCAAGTAGCGGCCGGCCTGGCGCATCATCCAGACTGGGGTAACGTCTACGGGTTGCTTGAGCAGTGCACGCAGGAAACGATCGTTCTTCAGGGCAGTCATGTCGGCATCCGGAAAAATAGTGCGGGCATTTTCTCAGACGCCAGCGCAAAAGGCACGGTCAAGACCATGCGTTTTGTCTATTGGGTGCTACAGATCAAGCGTTTTTGTATACAAAATCATCGCGGGCAAGCCCGCTCCCACAGGGTTATGTGCAAAACCTCTGTGGGAGCGGGCTTGCCCGCGAATGCGATGGATCAGACTTCGAGGTAGTCCAGGATACCTTCGGCAGCGTTACGGCCTTCGAAGATCGCAGTCACCACCAGGTCCGACCCCCGCACCATGTCGCCACCGGCGAACACTTTCGGGTTGCTGGTCTGGTGCTTGAACTTGGCTTTCTCCGGCGCCACCACGCGGCCCTGGCTGTCCAGCTGGATGCCATGTTGCTCGAACCACGGTGCCGGGCTCGGGCGGAAGCCGAAAGCAATCACCACGGCGTCGGCCGGCAGGATTTCTTCGGAGCCCGGGATCGGCTCGGGACTGCGGCGGCCACGGGCATCCGGCTCGCCGAGACGGGTCTCGACCACCTTCACACCTTCGACCTTGTCCTCACCGACGATGGCGATAGGCTGGCGGTTGTAGAGGAACTTGACGCCCTCTTCCTTGGCGTTCTTCACCTCTTTGCGCGAACCCGGCATGTTGGCTTCGTCACGGCGATAGGCACAGGTCACCGACTTGGCGCCCTGGCGGATCGAGGTGCGGTTGCAGTCCATCGCAGTGTCGCCACCGCCCAGCACCACGACCTTCTTGCCCTGCATGTCGACGAAGTCTTCCGGCGATTTCTCGAAGCCGAGGTTGCGGTTGACGTTGGCGATCAGGAAGTCCAGCGCGTCGTGCACGCCTGGCAGGTCCTCACCCGGGAAACCGCCCTTCATGTAGGTGTAGGTGCCCATGCCCATGAACACGGCGTCGTATTCGGCGAGCAGCTGCTCCATGGTGATGTCCTTGCCCACCTCGGTGTTCAGGCGGAACTCGATACCCATGCCAGTGAAGACTTCGCGGCGATTGCTCAGCACAGTCTTTTCCAGCTTGAACTCGGGGATACCGAAGGTCAGCAGGCCGCCGATTTCCGGGTTCTTGTCGAACACCACCGGGGTCACGCCGCCACGCACCAGCACGTCGGCGCAGCCCAGGCCGGCAGGGCCGGCGCCGATGATCGCGACGCGCTTGCCGGTTGGCTTGACCTTGGACATGTCCGGGCGCCAGCCCATGGCGAAGGCGGTGTCGGTGATGTACTTCTCGACCGAGCCGATGGTCACCGCACCGAAACCGTCGTTCAGGGTGCAGGCACCCTCGCACAGACGGTCCTGCGGGCATACACGGCCGCACACTTCCGGCAGGGTGTTGGTCTGGTGCGACAGTTCGGCCGCAGCCAGGATGTTGCCTTCGGACACCAGCTTCAACCAGTTGGGGATGAAGTTGTGTACCGGGCACTTCCATTCGCAATACGGGTTACCGCAGCCCAGGCAGCGGTGTGCCTGCTCTACGGACTGCTGCGGCTTGAACGGTTCGTAGATTTCCACGAACTCCTTCTTGCGCTGGCGCAGGAGCTTTTTCTTCGGGTCCTTGCGGCCCACTTCGATGAACTGGAAGTCGTTGTTCAGACGTTCAGCCATTTTTCAAAACCTCTTTACCGCAGTTGCCAGCCTCAGGCTGCAAGCTGCAAGACGATCACTTGAGCACGACGGGCCCCGCGCACGGGGCCGTCACTTGCAGCTGTTCTTACTGCGGGTTGGCACGGGTGCTGGACAACAGTTGCTTGAGGTTGGCCGCCTTCGGCTTGACCAGCCAGAAGCGCCGCACGTAGTCGTCCAGGTTCTCGAAGAGCTCACGCCCCCACTCGCTGCCGGTCTCTTCCACGTATTCGCCAAGGACCCGCGCCAGGTGGCTGCGGTAGGCTTCCATCGCCTCACCACTGATACGCTGGATTTCCACCAGCTCGTGGTTGAGCTTGTCGACGAAGCTGTTGTCCATGTCGAGCACGTAGGCGAAGCCGCCAGTCATGCCAGAACCGAAGTTGTAACCGGTCTTGCCCAGAACGCAGACAAAGCCGCCGGTCATGTATTCACAGCAGTGATCGCCAGTGCCCTCGACAACAGCGTGGGCGCCGGAGTTACGCACAGCGAAGCGCTCGCCTGCGGTGCCGGCGGCGAACAGCTTGCCGCCCGTGGCGCCATACAGGCAGGTGTTGCCGACGATTGCGCTGTGCTGGGTTGCGAACGGGCTGCCAGCTGGCGGCACGATGGTGACCTTGCCACCGGTCATGCCTTTGCCGACGTAGTCGTTGGCGTCGCCTTCCAGGTGCAGGTTCAGGCCACCGGCGTTCCACACGCCGAAGCTCTGGCCAGCAGTACCCTTGAAGCGGAAGGTGACCGGCTTGTCGGCCATGCCCTGGTTGCCGTACAGCTTGGCGATTTCACCCGAGATGCGGGCACCGATGGAGCGGTCGCAGTTGCAGATGTCGAGGCTGAATTCGCCACCGGCCTGATCGCGGATCGCCGGCAGGGCCATCTCGACCATCTTCTCGGCCAGCTCGCCCTTGTCGAACGGCGGGTTCTTGTCGACTTCGCAGAACTGCGGCTTGTCGGCCGGGATGTGCGAGCTGCCCAGCAGCGGGGTCAGGTCCAGGTACTGCTGGCGTTCGGTATCGCCTGGCAGCACGTCGAGCAGGTCGGTACGGCCGATCAGCTCGCCGAGGCTGCGCACGCCCAGCTTGGCCAGCCACTCACGGGTTTCTTCGGCGACGAAGGTGAAGAAGTTGATCACCATGTCGACGGTGCCGATGTAGTGATCCTTGCGCAGCTTCTCGTTCTGGGTGGCCACGCCGGTGGCGCAGTTGTTCAGGTGGCAGATGCGCAGGTACTTGCAGCCCAGGGCGATCATCGGCGCGGTGCCGAAACCGAAGCTCTCGGCGCCGAGGATGGCCGCCTTGATCACGTCCAGGCCGGTTTTCAGGCCGCCGTCGGTCTGTACACGTACCTTGCCGCGCAGGTCGTTGCCGCGCAGGGTCTGGTGGGTTTCGGCCAGGCCCAGTTCCCACGGGGCGCCGGCGTACTTGATCGAGGTCAGCGGCGAAGCACCGGTACCACCGTCGTAACCGGAGATGGTGATCAAATCGGCATAGGCCTTGGCCACGCCGGCGGCGATGGTGCCAACGCCAGCTTCAGCCACCAGCTTGACCGAAACCAAGGCCTGCGGGTTGACCTGCTTGAGGTCATAGATCAGCTGAGCCAGGTCTTCGATCGAGTAGATGTCGTGGTGCGGTGGCGGCGAGATCAGGGTCACGCCTGGTACCGCGTAGCGCAGCTTGGCGATCAGGCCGTTGACCTTGCCGCCTGGCAGCTGGCCGCCCTCGCCGGGCTTGGCGCCCTGGGCAACCTTGATCTGCAGCACTTCGGCGTTGACCAGGTATTCCGGGGTCACGCCAAAGCGGCCAGTAGCCACCTGCTTGATCTTCGAGCTTTTGATGGTGCCGTAACGCGCCGGGTCTTCACCGCCCTCACCGGAGTTGGAGCGTGCGCCCAGGCGGTTCATCGCCTCAGCCAGGGCTTCGTGAGCCTCTGGCGACAGCGCGCCCAGCGAGATCCCGGCGGAGTCGAAGCGCTTGAGGATGGCCTCCAGCGGCTCGACCTGGTCCAGCGGCAGGGCCTCGTCGGCCACCTTTACTTTCAGCAGGTCACGGATCATCGACACCGGGCGTTGGTCGACCAGCGTGGTGTATTCCTTGAACTTGGCGTAGTCGCCCTGCTGCACGGCGGCCTGCAGGGTGTTGACCACGTCCGGGTTGTAGGCGTGGTATTCGCCACCGTGGACGAACTTCAGCAGGCCACCTTGCTGGATCGGCTTGCGCGCACTCCAGGCTTCGGCTGCCAGCAGCTTCTGGTCACCTTCGAGGTCGACGAAGCGCGCACCTTTGATGCGGCTGGACACGCCCTTGAAGCTCAGGCCGACCACTTCCTCGGCCAGGCCCACGGCTTCGAACAACTGGGCGCCGCGGTACGAGGCGATGGTGGAGATACCCATCTTCGACAGGATCTTCAGCAGGCCCTTGGAGATGCCTTTGCGGTAGTACTTGAAGACTTCGTCCAGATCCCCCAGCACTTCGCCGGTACGGATCAGGTCGGCCAGTACTTCATAGGCCAGGTACGGGTACACGGCCGAGGCACCGAAGCCCAGCAGCACGGCGAAGTGGTGCGGGTCACGGGCAGTAGCGGTTTCGACCAGGATGTTGCTGTCGCAACGCAGGCCCTGCTCGGTCAGGCGGTGGTGCACGGCACCCACGGCCAGCGAAGCGTGCACCGGCAGCTTGCCCGGGGCAATGTAACGGTCGCTCAGCACCAGCTGGGTCTTGCCGCTACGCACGGCTTCTTCAGCCTGGTCGGCAATGTTGCGGATGGCCGCCTGCAGGCCGACGCTCTCGTCATAGTTGAGGTCGATCAGCTGGCGGTCGAAGCCTTCGCGCTCCAGATTCATCAGCGAACGCCACTTGGCGGGCGAGATGACCGGCGAGCTGAGGATAACCCGCGAAGCGTGCTCCGGGGATTCCTGGAAGATGTTGCGCTCGGCGCCCAGGCAGATTTCCAACGACATGACGATCGCTTCGCGCAGCGGGTCGATCGGCGGGTTGGTCACCTGAGCGAACTGCTGGCGGAAGAAATCGTACGGCGAACGCACGCGCTGCGAAAGCACGGCCATTGGCGTGTCGTCACCCATCGAGCCGACCGCTTCCTGGCCCTGCTCGCCGAGTGGGCGCAGGACCTGGTCACGCTCTTCGAAGGTGACCTGGAACATCTTCATGTACTGCTTGAGCTGGTCAGCATCGTAGCTGGCCGCGCCCTGGTCATCGGTCAGGGTCGCCTGGATGCGCAGGGCGTGCTGACGCAGCCAGCGCTTGTACGGGTGGCGCGACTTCAGACGGTTGTCGATGGCGTCAGTGTCGAGAATCTGGCCGGTTTCGGTGTCCACGGCGAGGATCTGACCCGGGCCGACACGGCCCTTGGCCAGAACTTCCTCAGGCTGGTAGCCCCACACGCCGATTTCAGAGGCGATGGTGATGTAGCCGTTGGTGGTCGTCACCCAGCGCGCCGGGCGCAGGCCGTTACGGTCGAGCAGGCACACCGCGTGGCGGCCTTCGGTCATGACGATACCGGCCGGGCCATCCCACGGCTCCATGTGCATGGAGTTGTACTCGTAGAAGGCGCGCAGGTCGGCGTCCATGGTCTCGACGTTTTGCCAGGCTGGCGGCACCAGCATGCGCACGCCGCGGAACAGGTCGATGCCGCCGGTCACCATCAGCTCGAGCATGTTGTCCATGCTCGAGGAGTCGGAACCGACGCGGTTGACCAGCGGGCCGAGTTCTTCGAGGTCGGGGATCTGGTCGTTGGCGAACTTGGTGCGACGGGCCATGGCCCAGTTGCGGTTGCCGGTGATGGTGTTGATCTCGCCGTTGTGGGCGAGGAAGCGGAACGGCTGCGCCAGCGGCCATTTCGGCAGGGTGTTGGTAGAGAAGCGCTGGTGGAACACGCAGATCGCGGTCTGCAGGCGCTCGTCACCCAGGTCTGGATAAAACGCCGCGAGATCGCGCGGCATCATCAGGCCTTTGTAGATGATGGTCTTGTGCGAGAAGCTGCAGATGTAGTGGTCGGCGTCGTGGGCGTTGGCCACGGACGAACGGCGACGGGCACTGAACAGCTTGATGGCAAATTCCTGATCGCTCAGGCCTTCACCGCCGATGAACACCTGCTCGATCTGCGGCAGGCGCTCCAGGGCCAGACGACCGAGCACGCTGGTGTCGATCGGGACCTTGCGCCAGCCGACCAGCTTCAGGCCGGCTGCAACGATTTCGCGGTCCATGTTGGCGCGAGCGGCTTCGGCTTTGACCGGGTCCTGGTTGAAGAACACCATGCCGACGGCGTACTGCTTGGGCAGTTCGACAGCAAAGTGTTCCTGGGCCACGGCACGCAGGAATTGATCGGGCTTCTGCATGAGCAGACCGCAACCGTCACCGGTCTTGCCGTCGGCGTTGATACCGCCGCGGTGGGTCATGCAGGTCAGTGCCTGCATGGCAGTTTGCAGAAGGTGGTGGCTCGGTTCGCCCGTCATATGGGCGATCAGGCCAAAACCACAGTTGTCCTTGAATTCTTCGGGATGGTACAGACCTGTTTTCATAGACACTTTCTCACCAGGTTCACCTCTCAACCGGAGGCAAATCTCTTTTATGTACAACCACTTACCATCCACGCCGATCAAACGCCAGCTTTTTTGCGGTGGCCATGGAAAACCATTGTTGCACAGCGACAGTCCTACCCACAAATTTTCATGTCTCACCATTGAAAATTTATGTCGCATTTTTGAATGTTTTTGCGCCACTAGCCGTGATAGCGGCTTGGCTCGAGTCTGAAGCGTTTCAGCCATGACTGCAACTGAGGCTTGTGGCCGGCAGTCTGGGACAGAAAAGCCTGCCGCGCTCGGGCGCAGCAGGCTAGTCGAATGTCATTAATCGCTCAGCAACTGGGCGGCGGGGTGATGCCGCCCGGCAGGTATCAGCGGGCCGAGGCCAGCTCTTGTTGGACGCTGGCGACGGTACGTGGCCAAGGTTTACCAGCCTGGACCTTCGCTGGCAAGTTCTTGATTGCCGCAACCGCTGCGTCGCGGTTGGCAAAGTTGCCGTAGGTGACTACGTACAGCGGCTTGCCCTGCAGGTTTTTCTTGAAGTAGCGATAGTCGCCACCCTGTGCCTTGACGAAAGCCTGGGCCGACGCCTCGGAGCTGGTACCGAGGATCTGCACCACATAGTTGCCTGGCTTCTGGCCCGAGTACCAGCCACTGCTGCCGGTGCCGCCGGCTACCGGTTTTTCCAACGGTTTGGCGGCGGGCTTGGCGGTAGCAATCTGCGTCGGTGCGGCTGGCGCCGGCTTGGCAGGCGCAACCGGTTTGGCAGGCTGGGTAGCGACAGGCTTCGGCGCTGGCGCAACTGGCTGGGCCGGCTGAACTGGCTGAACCGGTGCGGTAGCCTGGGCCATGCTCGGCGTCGGGCCGGCAGGTACGCCCTGCGGTGGCGCGACGGTGGTTACGGTAGGCGGGTTGCCAGGCTGCAAGGCAGTGTTGCCGGCCGGGCCACCCTCTTCGCCGTCACCCATGCCGGCAGCTTGCGCCAGAGGCTCGCGCATGACCGGCTGGGACTGACCCACCAGCGGCAAAGGCATCGGCTGCGACTGGCCGGAGAATTCGATGGCCGGGTTGCCGTTGTTCGATTGAGCGCCCCCCGGCTGGCCTTCGCCCAACGGCAACTGGGCCTGAGCCACGGGCGCCTCGGCAGGGGCCTTGTCGCCTTTCTTGGGCATCAGAACCGCAGCACCTACGGCGACCACGACGACAGCGGACAGCGCGAGTACGTGTTTCTTAGGCATTTTGAACCCCATGGATGGTCGCTTGACCGTAGTACGGCTGGCGATCATGGCTTCGATCAAAGTATCGCGGGCGACCTGGTTGATGTTGCCAGGCCATCCGTCGGAGTTTTCATGAATATCGACCAGCTGTTCACGGGTGAACACCTCGATGCCCCGGCCAGCGCCCTCCAGGCGTTGTTCCAGGTACTCGCGGGTTTCTTCCTCGCTGTAGGGGGCAAGCTCAATGACGTGGAAGCGCTCTTCCTCGACCTGGATCTCGTCCAACCCGGCAATCAGCGAAGGCTCGCCGAACAGGAACACGTGCGGGCGACCTTCCGGTAGCCCTGCCGCCAGTTCCAGCAACGCTTGGAGTGCCGACTCGTCGAGTTGTTCCGCATCGTCCACCAGCAAATAGACTTCCTGCCCGGTCAGTGCCAGTTGCACCACCTTGTTCAGGATCGCCTGCACTTCAGGCTGGGCCACTTCCAGGGTTTGCGCCACCTGGCCAAGCACGCTGGCGGCGTCGCTGGCGCCGCGGGCAGATACCACCACGCTCAGCACCGACTGCTTGTTGGTACTGGCCACCAAGGCCTGGCGCAGCAGGGTCTTGCCGCTGCCCACGGGGCCGGTGACCACCAGCATCAGCTGGCTGTAGCGGGCCAGGTGATGTAACTGGCCCAGCACCGGCTTGCGCTGGGCAGGGAAGAACTTGAAGCCGGGCACACGCGGCGCGAACGGATCGTGGCTCAACTGGTAATGTTCGAGGAACGCCTCATCGGCATGCAAACTGGTCATTACGCTGTCACAACCTCAAAGCTGGGCCACGATCGCGCGGTAATCCGCCGACAGCGTGGCCTGAAGAATCTCTTTCGGATAGTCGTCGGTGATCACGGCCTCGCCCAGCCGGCGCAGCAGCACCAGCCGCAGGCGGCCATCGAGCACCTTCTTGTCGACCGCCATATGCTCCATGAAATGCGCCGGGGTCATTTCCTGTGGTGGCACCACCGGCAAACCTGCGTCCTGCAACAGGCGGATACCGCGATCACGCTCGGCCTGGTCAATCCAGCCCAGGCGCATGGACATTTCCAGGGCCATTACCGTGCCTGCGGCTACGGCTTCGCCGTGCAGCCACACGCCATAGCCCATGTGCGTTTCGATGGCATGCCCGAAGGTATGCCCAAGGTTCAGGGTTGCCCGCACGCCGGATTCGCGCTCATCGACGCCGACCACCGCCGCCTTGGCCACGCACGAGCGGCGGATGGCTTCGGTCAGGGCCGCAGGCTCCAGGGCGCGCAAGGCCTGCATGTTGGCGTCGAGCCAACCGAGGAACGGTTCGTCGCAGATCAGGCCGTACTTGATCACTTCGGCCAGGCCTGCCGAAAGCTCGCGCTCGGGAAGGGTCTTGAGGCTTGTGGTATCGATCAGCACCGCGTTGGGCTGGTAGAACGCACCGACCATATTCTTGCCCAGCGGGTGGTTGATGCCAGTCTTGCCGCCCACCGAGGAGTCGACCTGGGACAACAGCGTGGTGGGTACCTGAATGAAATCGACACCACGCTGGTAACAGGCTGCGGCAAAGCCAGCCATGTCGCCGATCACCCCGCCGCCGAGGGCGACCACGGTAGTGCGGCGGTCATGCCGGGCACCGAGCAGGCCGTCGAAGATCAGTTGCAGGGTCTGCCAGTTCTTGTGGGCTTCGCCATCCGGGAGGATCACCGGCAGAACCGAATAGGCACCGAGGGTCTTGCTCAGGCGTTCGAGGTACAGAGGCGCGACGGTTTCGTTGGAAACGATGGCAACCTGCCGCCCGGCGATGTGCGGCGCCAGCAGTTCAGGTTGGTCCAGCAGGCCTTCGCCAATGTAGATCGGGTAGCTGCGCTCGCCCAGGTCGACCTTTAGTGTCTGCATGTATCCCCACAATGTACTTGAGCGCGGCGCCGGCTGTGCGACCCGCGCGGTAACGTTGAACCTCGCCTCGGCGCTGGCCGAGAATAGTCCCGGCTTAGCGGGGCGGCAACTGCTGCAGGCGCTCGAGAATATCAAGCACCACCATGCGTGGTGGCCGTTCGTCGGTTTCCACCACCACGTCGGCGATCTCGCGATAAAGCGGGTCGCGCGCCTCCAGCAATGCGCGCAGAGTCGCTTCCGGGTTGGCGGTGCGCAGCAACGGGCGGTTGCGATCGCGCGCAGTACGCCCGACCTGCTGCTCCACCGAGGCGTGCAGGTAAATGACCCGGCCGCCCTCGTGCAGCGCCTGGCGATTTTCCGCGCGCATTACCGCACCGCCGCCGGTCGCCACGACCACGCCATCGAGCGCGCAGAGCTCGGCGATCATCGCCTGCTCGCGGTCACGGAAGCCCGGCTCGCCTTCTTTATCGAAGATCCACGGGATGTTGGCGCCGGTTCGCAGTTCGATTTCCTTGTCGGAATCCTTGAACAGCAGGCGCAGCTCTTTGGCCAACAGGCGCCCGATGGTGCTCTTTCCAGCGCCCATGGGCCCTACAAGTATCAAATTTCGCACAGAATCAACGACTCACAGCAATCGCCTGGTCACTCATGATACGCGGAGTCAGGAAGACCAGCAGCTCGGATTTTTTCTCTTGTAATGCATCGCGTCGAAACAGCCGCCCAACATACGGCAGATCGCCGAAAAATGGCACCTTGTCGACTACATTGTTTTGCGTGGTCGAATACACGCCGCCGATGACGATGGTCTCACCGTCCGTAACGCGGACCTTGGCATTGACCTCGTTCTTGCGAATCGGCGGCACGTCGTTCAGGGCATTGACGAAATCAGGTTCGTCCTTGGTCACCTTGACCGTCATGATGACCTTGCCGTCCGGAGTGATCTGTGGCGTGACCTCCAGCGACAGCGAGGCCTCGCGAAAAGCCACAGAGGTAGCGCCACTCTTGCTGGTTTCCTGGTATGGCACCTCGGTACCCTTCAGGATTCTGGCGGTTTCATTGTCAGCCGTGACCACTTTGGGCTGGGAGATGATTTCGCCGTTGCCGCTCTTCTCCATCGCACTGAGCTCCAGATCCAGCAACACGCCGCCGCGCAAAAGGCCTACACCGATGCTGGCACCACCCTGCTCCATGCCAAGGTCGACGAACACATCCTTGCCCAATTGCGGCGCCTCCCCATATAACTGCCGGCCCCAACGCACGCCCAGGCCTTTCTCGTAGTCGACATTGGCCTCCACGATGCGCGCCTCGATCTCCACCTGGCGTACCGGCACATCAAGTTGAGCAACCAGCTTGCGCAACTCGGCCAGGCGTTCTGCCGGCTGATGCGCCACCAAGGTGTTGGTGCGCGCATCGACGCTCAAGCTGCCACGACCGGTCAGAATTCCATCATCCGCCAGTGTTGCCAGCAGCAGCTCTGCAAGTTGGGAAGCGTTGGCGTGATGGATTGGCAGCAGCTCTCGTCGCAACGGCTGCAGCTGCGCATCCAGCTCCTGCCCAATACGCACGCCGCGGGATTGCTCGGCCAACTCGGCCGCAGGTGCCACCAGCAGCACATTCCCCTCGTCGCGCCGCGCTAGCCCTTTGCTGAGAAGGACCAGCTCCAGCGCTTGATCCCAGGGGACTTCGTGCAGCCGCAAGGTGACATTGCCTTGCACCGTATCGCTGGCTACCAGGTTGACCCCGGCATAGTCCGCCAGCACCTGAAGCACTGAGCGCACTTCGACGTCCTGAAAATTCAGCGATATGGGTTCACCCCGATAGGGTGTTGCCATGCACCACTGACTGGGTATCAGGGCCACCGCCATCCACATCAACAGGCATTTCATAACCTTCCGTGATCTCCAGGTTCGCGCTCTTCCTGAGCGTCAGCATCACCGTGCGCTCGCGCCACACGCCCCCTACGAACAGTCGCTGGCGCACTTCCAGCTGCCGTTCGCCGACCTCTACAACAATGCCTCCTTCACGCCCCAGCCGGTCACCGGGGCGCGCGCGATACAAGCGCCCTGCCGACGCCAGCAACGCTTCGCGCTGCAGGCCCCGCTGCAAGCTGCCGACCATTTGCAGCTGTGCCAGCGGAACACTGACAAGCCCACCCTGAACGTCACGTGTCGCCCATGCGGAAAAAGGATCAACACCCACTGGCAGCACCTCAGCACGGGCGGGTAAATCAGCCAGGGATACAGGTTCGGGCACAGCGCCGTCGGCTTGGTAGGCATGGACACGCAAGCCAAGGCGCAACAGCCCTGGCCGGTCATCGGCAGGCTCCAGCCACAACGCCTCTGCGCGTAACAGGCGAACCTGGCCCAGCCAATCGTCCAGCCACACTCGCAACCCCGAATAACGCCCGACTACCTGCACATCCAAGGGTGTCTGCCAGTAGCCGGGCTGCTTTACGTCATCTCGCACGTCCAATTGTTCGAAGTGCAGACCATGCGCATGCCCCGAGGCTGCCAACTGGTCCAGTAAATCGCTCATGCCAGCGCCGGCAGCAAGACGCCAGCGGGCATCCTGCAATAGCTGCTGCGCCTCATCGAAGGCCTCACGCATTTGCGACAGCGCCAGCACTTCGGCAGCCTTGGTTGCGTGCTCCTGAAGCAAGTCGCTTTGCCTGGCATGTTCCGCGCGCTGGAGATGCGACCATTGCGGCAGGCGAAACAGGCAGCCAAGCCCAAATACGACGAGGCCTACGGCGCAGGGCAGCGTGAAGCGAAATAACCGCGAGCGCTCGATGAGGGCCAGCCACACCTCATGCTGAAACAGATTCACGACCACAACGCCGACAGACGTGCCAGCAACAGGAACTCATCGCCACCCGGCAGGCTCTTGAGGCTTTTAAGTTCTAGATCGCGCACCACGCCAGAGCGCTCCAGTTCACGCATGAGCTGCGCCACGACGGCGCCGGAGGCGGCTACACCGACCAGGCGCAGTCGTGAGCATTCCAGTTCGAGCTTGCGCAGTTGAACGCCTTCCGGCAGGGCTCGTTCCAGGTCGGCGAACACGGCAGTCAGTAGCCCCTGCTCTGCGCGCAAGCCAGCCAACGCGGCGGCCTGCTTACGTACCGCGTCATAGGATTGCCTGATGCGATCATGCTCGTTCAGCTGCACCTCGAGCGCCTCGATTGCAGCCTGCTGACCATGGTTGGCAATGGCTTGCTGCCGAACGCGCTGGCGGGCCAGCTGGTCCATCAACAGCACCGCACACAGCGCCACGACAGCCGCCCCCAACAACGTCAGGCGCAAACGCCGGAGCACTGCCAGCCGTTGCCGCTCTCGCCACGGCATCAGATTCAGACGCAGCATCAGCGCACGCTCCCCATCGCCAGGGCGAAAGCCAAGGCCATATGCCCGTCGCTGCAATCCACACCGGCCACCGGCGGCAATGACCGGCAGGGCAAGCCGAGTTGCTCACTCAGTCGACCGAGCAAGCCTTGCCCAGGCACCGAAGCCCCGACGACCAGCACTTCCTCCGGCCCCTTCCCTTCACCGAACAGATTGCCAGGCAAATCAGGTGCTACGCCAGGGAGCAACTCCCGCCGCAATGGCAGCGTCTCGTCAAGCCAGCCATGCAGTGTCGAACCGCCCGGTTCAATGCGCAGCAGCGCTGCTGTGCCTTTGCTTGGCATCAGCCGACGCAAGGCAATACTGTCGACCTCGACGACCTCCAGTTCCAGCCCTGCGGACTCGAAGGCTGCTGCCAGAGGCTGCAGCGCACTCTGACGACTGGCCGCGACCAGCACATCCAGGCTACCTGGCTGTTGCGGCGAGGCGCCCAGCACCTGGAAGTCCAACACTAGGTCTTCAAGGGGGAAGGGAAACAGCCGCTCCGCGTCCGCCAGCAGTTGTGCCTCCATCTGGCTCGGGGCCTGGCTGACCGGCAGCTGACACAGCTTGCAGATCACTTGCGAGGCTGGTAGCGCCACAGCTGCCCGGCGTTGCCGACTACCTGATTGCCGAAGAGCATCGCGCAAGGCACCTACGAACCACTCAGGGTCATGCCTGCCGTTGCCAGGCGCAAACGGCTCGCATGCATGAAACGCCCAGACAAGCGGCTCATAGCGCCCCCTGTGGCGACGCAACTGTGCAATACGAATGGAGTCAGAGGCAATTTCAACCCCCAACAGTGAACTGGCATCCTTGCCAAAACGTCCGAGCATCACGACTTCCTTGTTACAACCATGAACCGCCCCATTGCCGGGCCTGGACGGCCAGACGGTGCAGCGGGCCGCCTGGCCGGTCACCCGGCGAGGCGAAAAATGCTTATAATGCCCAGCGTTTTTTCGTCCGCCGGCCCCGTGCGCAATTCACCCCTCAATCTGGACACCGAAAAGCCTTGATACGCCTGCTGAAGTTCTTCTGGTGGTCTTTCGTCGCAGTCATCTGCGCGCTCGTACTCGGTGTGAGCGGTGCGTTTCTGTATCTTAGCCCCAACCTGCCATCGGTCGATTCGCTCAGAAGCATCCAGTTGCAGATCCCCCTGCGGGTGTATAGCAGCGACGGCAAACTGATTGCCGAGTTCGGCGAAATGCGCCGCTCGCCGATCCGCTTCGCGGAAATTCCGCCACAGTTCATTCAGGCGCTTCTGTCAGCCGAGGACGACAATTTCCTCAATCACTACGGGGTCGACCCAAGCAGCCTGATGCGTGCTGCGACCCAGCTGGTGAAAACCGGTCACATCCAGACCGGCGGCAGCACGATCACCATGCAGGTGGCGAAGAACTTCTTCCTCACCAGCGAGCGCAGCTTCTCGCGCAAGACCAACGAGATCCTGCTGGCCCTGCAGATCGAGCGCGAGCTGACCAAGGACGAGATCCTCGAGCTGTACGTCAACAAGATCTACCTGGGCAACCGTGCCTACGGTATCGATGCTGCCGCGCAGGTCTACTACGGCAAGTCGATCCGTGACGTGAGCCTGGCGCAGATGGCGATGATTGCCGGCCTGCCCAAGGCACCGTCGCGCTTCAACCCGCTGGCCAACCCGGTACGCGCCAAAGAGCGTCGCGACTGGATCCTGGGCCGGATGTACAAGCTCGGCAAGATCGACGAAGCGAGCTATCAGGCCGCCCTGGCCGAGCCACTCAATGCCAGCTATCACGTGCCGACCCCTGAGGTGAACGCGCCTTACGTCGCCGAAATGGCCCGCGCCGAAATGGTTGGCCGTTATGGCAGTGATGCCTACACCGAAGGTTTCCGCGTCACCACCACCGTGCCAAGCGACATGCAGGAAATGGCCAACAAGGCCATTCTCAACGGCCTCACCGAATACGACGAGCGTCACGGTTATCGCGGCCCGGAAGCTCGCTTCCCAGGCAAGACCCACGCTGCCTGGCTGCAAGAGCTGAGCAAGCAGCGCAACCTTGGCGCACTCGAGCCGGCCATCGTCACCCAGATCGAGAAAGACGGCATCAAGGTGCTGACCCGTGATGGCAAGGAAGAACACGTTGCCTGGGACACCATGAAATGGGCACGCCCATTCATCAACACCAACTCCCAGGGCCGTGCGCCGCAGTCGCCTGCCGACGTTGCCCAGGTCGGTGACCTGGTTCGCCTGCAGCGCCTTGACGAGGGCAAGCTCAAGTTCAGCCAGGTACCCGGTGCACAGAGCGCGCTGGTAACCCTCGACCCCTACAACGGCGCCATCCGCGCCCTGGTTGGCGGCTTCTCGTTCGAGCAGAGCAACTACAACCGTGCCATGCAGGCCAAGCGCCAGCCAGGCTCGAGCTTCAAGCCGTTCATCTATAGCGCGGCACTGGACAGCGGCTACACCGCTTCCAGCCTGGTCAACGATGCGCCGATCGTGTTCGTCGACCAGTACCAGAACAACGAGTGGCGGCCGAAAAACGACACCAACACCTTCCTCGGCCCGATCCGCATGCGCGAGGCGCTGTACAAGTCGCGCAACCTTGTATCGATTCGCCTGCTGCAGGCCATGGGTGTGGACCGCACCATCGATTACATCAGCAAGTTCGGCTTCAACAAGCAGGACTTGCCACGCAACCTGTCCCTGGCCCTGGGCACCGCGACCCTGACCCCGATGGAAATCGCTACAGGCTGGAGCACCTTTGCCAACGGCGGTTACAAGGTCAACCCGTACCTGATTGACCGTATCGAAAGCCGCAATGGCGAGACGCTGTTCACCGCCAACCCGGCCCGCGTACCGCAAGGCGCTGAAGACCATGCCGGGCTGGCAGCACCGGAACAACCGATCAGCACTGCCGCCCTGCCGGGCGAGGCGCCTTCGGCCCTGGGCCAGATCGCCCCGCCACCGCAGACCCCGGCCATCGCCGAGCAGATCATCGATGGCCGCACCACCTACATCCTTACCAGCATGCTGCAGGACGTGATCAAACGCGGCACCGGCCGCCGGGCACTGGCCTTGGGCCGCGACGACCTGGCGGGCAAGACCGGTACCACCAACGAGTCCAAGGACGCCTGGTTCTCCGGCTACAACGCCGATTACGTGACTACCGTGTGGGTCGGCTTTGACCAGCCGGAAAGCCTGGGCCGTCGTGAATACGGTGGTACTGCGGCGCTGCCGATCTGGATGAACTTCATGGGCGCGGCATTGAAGGGCAAGCCGAGCCATGCACCGGCCGAGCCGGAAGGCATCCTCAGCCTGCGGGTCGACCCTGTCAGCGGCCGCGCGGCCTCGCCCAGCACACCAAACGCCTACTTCGAATTGTTCAAGGCCGAAGACTCGCCGCCGTCGGTCGATGAGCTGGGTAACGGCGCAGCGCCTGGCAGCCCGCTGCCAGCGGATGAAGCGGCGCCGATGGATCTGTTCTGAAGCGGAGCGCCTGGATCAGGTTTTGTGTGGGCGCGTAAATCGAGCGCCGCCCGTGCGGCGCTCGATCTCACAGGCGCTGACACTCTCTCGGCAAACAAAAAGCCCCGGTTCATATGAGCCGGGGCTTTTTTGTGTCGCTTACGGCAGTGATCAGCCGTTGAACACTTCATCCACGCTGTTCAGCGGGTAGTGCTTCGGATACGGCAGGGTAGCCACGCCGGATTCGATGGCAGCTTTGGCCACAGCGTCGGAAACGACGGTGATCAGACGCGCGTCCAGCGGCTTCGGAATGATGTACTCGCGACCGAACTCCAGGCCTTCAACGCCGTAAGCTTCGCAGACTTCCTTAGGTACCGGCAGCTTGGCCAGGTCTTTCAGGGCGATGGCAGCAGCGATCTTCATTTCTTCGTTGATGCGCTTGGCGCGAACGTCCAGGGCACCACGGAAGATGAACGGGAAGCCCAGCACGTTGTTGACCTGGTTCGGGTAGTCGGAACGACCGGTAGCCATGATCACGTCGCTGCGAGTGGCGTGAGCCAGCTCTGGGGAAATTTCCGGGTCCGGGTTCGAGCAGGCGAACACGATCGGGTTGGCAGCCATCGACTTCAAGCCTTCCGGGCTCAGCAGGTTCGGGCCGGACAGGCCTACGAACACGTCAGCACCGTCCAGGGCATCGGCCAGGCTGCGCTTGTCGGTGGCGTGGGCGAACTGGGCCTTGTACTGGTTCAGGTCGTCGCGACCCGCGTGGATCACGCCACTGCGGTCGATCATGAAGATGTTTTCGACCTTGGCGCCCATGCTGACCAGCAGCTTCATGCAGGAAATGGCGGCAGCACCGGCACCCAGACAGACGATCTTGGCGTCTTCCAGCTTCTTGCCGGCGATTTCCAGGGCGTTGATCATGCCGGCCGCGGTAACGATCGCGGTGCCGTGCTGGTCATCGTGGAACACTGGAATGTCGCACTGCTCGATCAGGGTGCGTTCGATTTCGAAGCACTCTGGTGCCTTGATGTCTTCGAGGTTGATGCCACCGAAGGTGATCGAGATGCGGCGAACGGTGTCGATGAAAGCCTGCGGGCTCTCGGACTCGACTTCAATGTCGAACACGTCGATACCGGCGAAACGCTTGAACAGAACGCCCTTGCCTTCCATCACTGGCTTGGAAGCCAGTGGGCCGAGGTCACCCAGACCGAGGATGGCGGTGCCATCGGAAATTACCGCGACCAGGTTGCCCTTGCCGGTGTATTTGTAGGCCAGCTCTGGATCACGGCCGATTTCGCGCACGGGTTCAGCAACGCCTGGGCTGTAGGCCAGGGCGAGATCGCGGGCGGTGGCGGTGGGCTTGGAGAGCTCGACGCTCAGTTTCCCCGGACGAGGTTGAGCGTGGTATTCGAGAGCGGCGGTTTTCAGGTCTGACATGGTGGGCATTCCGCTATTTACTGTTCTGACGGACCGCCGAGGATACGCAAAGAGCCGGGGAGCCACAAGACTGGTCAGTCACTTGTGTCAAGGCCTTTGGCCTACGACTTTAAGCTATCACGCACGGGGGCATTCGGCTCACAGTGTGTACAATCCAATAGCGAACTGTCTACATCTTTCGGCCTGAAGTGCGCTCTAGCATGCCCGGATAGGTCACAGGCAACACCCAGCGTCGCTGCCCCGGTTTGAGGCCACCCTTGCGGGAACGGTCCAGCACCCAACCGCGCGCCTCGACCTGGCGTCCCTTGAGGTTAGCGAAGAAGCCTTGAGGGAAGTTGCGTTGCAGACGAGCGGGAATCTGCAGCACCACGGTGTCGTCCAGTTCGAGCCAGATACCACCACGATTGCGCTCGATGCTTCGAACGGTGCCTGCGACAACAGCAAAGCCCGATTGCTTTACATCTGCGGCCTTGCGCACCGGCGAACTGCGCCACAGGCCTACCCGCGCTTCGCGCGCCACCCGCTCGGCCGCTTGCTGGCAACTCGCCAGGCGCACATTGGGAGCGATCGCTATGCGAAAGCCAAGCCCTTCGCTGAGCAGCTGCGCTTCAAGATTGTTGCCATTGCGACCATAGATGTGCGCCAGGGTACGGCCGTACTTGTCTTTGCCCTCGACCCCTGGCACCAGCCCGACACGCCCGTCGCTAGCCCTGACCAATGCCTGCAGGCGCCGCTTGGCGGCCTCGGCATAAGGTTCACTGGTACGCCCCTTGCGCCCGATCTCAGGGGCATTGATGCCGATCATGCGCACGCTGCGACCATCGGTCAGGCGCAGCGTGTCGCCATCCACCACCTGGCGCACCGCCACTTGCTGCGGCTTCTCCGGCAGCGGGCAGAACGCCATGGCAGGGGTCTGCCAGATTGCGCCCACAAAAAAGGCGCCCACAAGGGGCGCCTTTTTCAGCAACAATGCGAAGCCCGAAGGATTCGCCATGCGCATGATTACTTCTTGGTACCGAACATACCGAAGCGATCGGCGAACTTCTGTACGCGACCACCGGTGTCCAGGACTTTCTGCTTACCGGTGTAGAACGGGTGGCACAGGTTGCAAACGTCGATCGCCAGGGTGTTGCCCAGGGTCGAACGAGTTTCGAACTTGTTACCGCAGCTGCAGGTGACTGCAACTACTTCGTAGTTCGGGTGGATACCTTCTTTCATGGTCACTTCCTCGAGCTGCGTGCCGCCACCCAACACCTATTGTTGAATACCGCACGTAATTAGGCGGCGAATAATACCAGAGCACCGCGCCAACGCAAGTTGTCGCTTGCACCGACCGTCGTCTGCTAGGCTCGCCAGTCTTTGAAACGCCCTCCGAGACTTGCCGCGTGTCCGACGTCATCCTGCGCCTTGCCCTGCCCTCCCCGTTGCGCCGCCTGTTCGATTACAAGGCGCCAGCGAGCATGGCACGCCAGGTGCTGACCCCAGGCATGCGCATCCGTGTACCGTTCGGGCGCCGCGAAATGATCGGCGTGCTGGTGGAAGTGTGTGAGCAGAGCGAAGTTCCCGCCGACAAGCTCAAGCCCGCCAGCGCCCTGCTCGACCCGGTTTCGCCGATTCCACCAGCGCTGTTCAAGCTGTGCCTGTGGACGGCCCAGTACTATCAGCACAGCCTCGGTGACACCCTGAGCTGGGCGTTACCCACCCTGCTGCGCCAGGGTGAACCTGCCGAAATGCGCCAGGAGCGCTTCTGGCACGCGGCCCCCGGCGCACGCCTGGAGGACCCCCGCATCGCCCGCGCCCCGCGCCAGCGCGATGCCCTCAAGACCCTGGCCCAACACCCGCATGGCGTTGCGCACAGCCTGCTGAGCAAGCTCAACCTGAACAAGGACAGCCTCGACCTGTTGCTGGCCAAGGAGCTGGTACAGCTGGAAGTACGCCGCCACCTGCCGGCGCTTCGCCATGAACACTGGCTGGCGCAGCCGGAACTGCCCCTCAATGAAGAACAACGCGATGCCTTCGACGCCGTGCGCGAGGGCTTTGACGGCTTCGGCGCCTTCCTGCTGGCCGGCGTCACCGGCAGCGGCAAGACCGAGGTGTACCTGCAGCTGATCCGCGAAACCCTGGAAGCCGGTAAGCAAGCGCTGGTGCTGATCCCCGAGATCAACCTCGGCCCGCAGACCCTGGCGCGTTTCGAGCAGCGCTTCAACGCCCGCATCGCCCTGCTGCACTCGGCCGTGAACGACCGTGAGCGCCTTGATGCCTGGCTGGCCGCCCGCGACGGCGAAGCCGACATCATCATCGGTACACGTTCGGCGCTGTTCACCCCGATGAAGAACCCTGGCCTGATCATCATCGACGAAGAACACGACGGTTCTTATAAGCAACAGGAAGGCCTGCGCTACCACGCCCGCGACCTGGCGCTGGTGCGCGCCCACCAGGAAAACATCCCGATCCTGCTTGGTTCCGCCACCCCGTCGCTGGAAACCCTGCACAACGCGCTCACCGGTCGCTATCGCCTGCTGCGCATGAACCAGCGCGCTGGCGGAGCCCGCCCACCGCGCATGCTGCGCCTGGATGTGAAAAGCCTGCCGCTGGACAGCGGCATCAGCGGCCCGTTGCAGCAGGCCATCCGCCAGACCCTGGAGGCTGGCCAGCAAGTCCTGGTGTTCCTCAATCGCCGCGGCTTCGCCCCAACCTTGCTGTGCCATGACTGTGGCTGGCTGTCCGAGTGCCCGCGCTGCGATGCCCGCATGACCGTGCACCAGCGCTCTGGCGTGCTGCGCTGCCACCACTGCGGCTACGACGAGCGCCTGCCGCACCAGTGCCCGAAGTGCAACCACGTCGACCTGCGGCCCGTTGGCGCCGGCACCGAACGCGCCGAAGAGCGCCTGAAAGTCCTGTTCCCGGATTACCCGATCCTGCGCGTGGACCGCGACAGCACGGCGCGCAAGGACGCCATGCACAACTTGTTCAGCACCATCCAGCGCGGCCAGCCAAGCATCCTGGTCGGTACCCAGATGCTGGCCAAGGGGCACCATTTCCCGCGGGTGACCCTGGTCGCCATCCTCGATGCCGATGGTGGGCTGTTCTCCGGAGACTTTCGCGCCAGCGAGCGCATGGCCCAGCTGATCGTCCAGGTCGCAGGCCGGGCCGGGCGCGCCGAAGAGCCTGGCAAAGTGATCATTCAGACACACCTGGCCGACCACCCGCTGCTGGTGCAACTGACCGAACAAGGTTATTTCGCCTTCGCCGAGCAGGCCTTGGACGAACGCCGCAATGCCGGGCTGCCACCGTTCTCCCACCTTGCCCTGCTGCGCGCCGAAGCGCACAAGCCCGGCCAGGCCGAGGGTTTCCTTGACGAAGCCTGCGCCGCCGCCGAGCGACTGGTCGCCGAACAACGGCTGCCCGGCATCGAACTGCTCGGGCCAGTGCCTGCGCCCATGGAGCGGCGCGCTGGGCGTTTCAGGGCACAATTGTTGATTCAGGCCAATACCCGGGCCCCCTTGCATCGACTGATCAGCGCCTGGTTGCTAGTGTTGGAGCAACTGCCGAGCGGGCGCCAAGTACGCTGGTCGCTGGATGTCGACCCGGTCGATCTCTATTGAGCGACAAGCCATTAGCTGCAAGCCACAAGCAATCACAGGCGGCGTGTGCCCGGTTTTTCTTGTCGCTTGCAGCCTGTAGCTTGCAGCTCAAAGGTTGGCAACCCGCCCCCGGCAACGGATAATGCCCAGTTTTTCCACCTGCGCATCCAGGCGCTCCTCCGCGCTTGCGGTCGAAAAGAGATCCCCATGAAAGACACCATTCGCCAGCTGATCCAGCAAGCCCTCACCCAACTCGTCACCGACGGTGTGCTGCCTGAAGGGCTCTCGCCGGCGATCCAGGTGGAAAACGCCCGGGACAAGACCCACGGCGACTTCGCCAGCAACATCGCCATGATGCTGGCCAAGCCGGCCGGCATGAAGCCGCGCGACCTGGCCGAAAAAGTGATCAACGCCCTGCCGGCCAGCGCCGACATCAGCAAGGTCGAGATCGCCGGCCCAGGCTTCCTGAACTTCTTCCAGAACACCGACGCCCTGGCCAAGCGCCTGGACGCCGCCCTTGCCGACGATCACCTCGGTGCGCGCAAGGCAGGCCCTGCGCAGAAGGTGGTGATCGACATGTCGGCACCCAACCTGGCCAAGGAGATGCACGTCGGCCACCTGCGCTCGACCATCATTGGTGACAGCGTCGCGCGCGTGCTGGAGTTCCTCGGTGACAACGTCATCCGCCAGAACCACGTCGGCGACTGGGGCACTCAGTTCGGCATGCTGATGGCCTACCTGCAGGAAAACCCGATCACCAGCGACGAGCTGTCGGACCTGGAGAACTTCTACCGCGCAGCGAAGAAGCGCTTTGACGAATCTGAAGAGTTTGCCACCCGCGCCCGCGGCCTGGTGGTCAAGCTGCAGGCCGGCGACCCTGAGTGCCTGGCCCTGTGGACACGCTTCAAGGACATCTCGCTGTCGCACTGCCAGAAGACCTACGAGCTGCTCAACGTCAAGCTGACCATGGCCGACGTGATGGGCGAAAGCGCCTACAACGATGACCTGGCCAACGTGGTCGCCGACCTCAAGGCCAAGGGCCTGCTGGTCGAGGACCAAGGCGCCCAGTGTGTATTCCTCGAAGAATTCAAGAACAGCGAAGGCGAGCCACTGCCGGTGATCGTGCAGAAGGCTGACGGCGGCTACCTGTACGCCACCACCGACCTGGCCGCCGTGCGCTACCGCAGCAACGTGCTCAAGGCCGACCGCGCTCTGTATTTCGTCGACCAGCGCCAGGCCCTGCACTTCAACCAGGTGTTCGAAGTGGCCCGCCGCGCCGGCTTCGTCGGCCACCCGATGCAAATGGAGCACATGGGCTTCGGCACCATGAACGGCGCCGACGGCCGCCCGTTCAAGACCCGCGACGGTGGCACCGTCAAGCTGATCGACCTGCTCACCGAGGCCAAGGAGCGCGCCTACGCGCTGGTCAAGGAAAAGAACACGGAATTTACCGAAGACGAGCTGCGTCACATCGGTGAAGTGGTGGGCATCGGCGCGGTGAAATACGCCGACCTGTCCAAGCACCGCACCAGCGACTACAGCTTCAACTTCGAGCTGATGCTCAACTTCGAAGGCAACACCGCGCCGTACCTGCTGTACGCCTACACCCGCGTGGCCGGTGTGTTCCGCAAGCTGGGCAAAGGCTTCGACGAAGTCGACGGCGCCATCGTGCTGCAGGCCCCTCAGGAACAGGACCTGGCCGCGTCCCTGGCCCAGTTCGGCGAAATCCTCAACAACGTCGCCGACAAGGGTACCCCGCACGTACTGTGCAGCTACCTGTACGACCTGGCCGGCCTGTTCTCGAGCTTCTACGTGAACTGCCCGATCCTCGCTGCCGACACCCCCGAGCAACAGCAGAGCCGCCTGCGCCTGGCCGCCCTGACCGGTCGCACCCTCAAACAAGGTCTGGAGCTGCTCGGCCTGGAAACCCTGGAGCGCATGTAAGTTGGCTGCCAAGAAAAAACCAGCGCCCAAACGCGGTGCCAGCCGTCAGACGGCGCCAGCCAAGCAGCCGATCCCCGGCTGGGTATGGCTGGCAGTCGGCCTGACGGTCGGTGCATTCATCGTCTTCCTGATGAAGCTCGAACCCGGCGGCGGTGACATCAAGCGCACCAAGCCCGAACAGCAGAAGCCGGAGAAAGTGGCCGAGGCCAGCAAGTCGACCACGACTGCGACGCCACAGCAGCCGGTGAAACCGAAGTACGACTTCTACACGCTGCTGCCCGAGTCTGAGGTAATCGTGCCGCCTGAGGCCGTGCCGGAGAAGACCCCACCAGTACCGGCACAGCCCGTGACCCCAGTCACACCGGCAGAAGCTGCGAAGATCGATACTGCACGCGCCCAGGCCGCGCTGCTGGGGCAAACGCCGCCACCTGCACCACCGGTGATCAAGCCGGCGGCGACCACGCAGTACTTCCTGCAGGCCGGTTCGTTCCGCAAGCAGGCCGACGCAGACAAGGTACGCGCGCAGATCATCCTGCTCGGCCAGGCGGTCAAGGTCGAGTCGGGTACCGTCAAGGAAGAAACCTGGTACCGCGTGCTGGTCGGGCCGTTCAGCAACCGTGAACAGCTGACCGGGGCGCAGAAGCAGTTGGCAGGGGCGGGCTTCAGCAACCTGCTGCTGCAGCAGCGGCAGACCCGCCAGTAACGAACAAGGCCTTGCCGCTCAGTGCGACAAGGCCTTTTTTGTGGGCGCTTGCCGCCCTACCGGCTGCGGGAATTGGCTTCGGAAATCTGGCCGTTCAAGGTCCAGAAGTCGTACAGCACACCGACCAGGAACAAGCCGCCAGTGAAGAAGTAGATGATCGCCGAGATCCACTTGCCCTGGTACAGCCGGTGCACACCAAAGATACCCAGGAAGGTCAGCAGGACCCAGGCAATGTTGTAGTCGATACGACCGGACTGGAAACGCATGTCAGCTTCGCGGTCCATCGACGGGATCAGGAACAGGTCGATCAGCCAGCCTATGCCAAGCAGGCCCAAGGTGAAGAACCAGATTGTCCCGGTGATCGGCTTGCCGTAGTAGAAACGGTGCGAGCCGGTAAAGCCGAAGATCCACAACAAGTAACCGATGACCTTGCTGTGGGTGTCGTGGTGCGGCGTCCCCTGTTGATAACTGTTCATTCATAGCCCTCGTGGGTTATCCGAAAATTTTCTAAATAAAAATGTGACTTTTCCGCTGCAGGCCGACGTACGGCAGCATGACAATCGACCAACGGCCCTGAAAAGGAGCAAAAAGCTGTTATAAAGTTGCGCGCCAAACACATAAACATTCATAAGAGCTTCATCTATGCCGCCTTTATTCAAGACATGGCTGACCCTCTGCCTATTATTGCCCCTGGCCGCCCACGCCACCAATCGTGAGCAACGTCTTCCTAATGGTTTCACGGGCTACACCAGCAACACTTCGGTGAAACACGCGCCCGTCAAGCAGACCACGCTGCACGCACGCTCGAACTATTCGGGCAAGGGCCACAACCTGCCTGCCGTTGCGGCAATGTCGCCGAAGCAGAGCAGCGATGTGCTCAGCCGTGCGGTCAACGTGCTCGGTACCCCTTATGTTTGGGGCGGCAGCAACCCGAAAAAAGGGTTCGATTGCAGCGGGCTGGTCAAATACGCGTTCAACGACGTGGCAGATGTCGACCTGCCGCGTACGTCCAACGCCATGGCCCAGGGCCACGGCGTAAAAGTGGCAAAGAGCGACCTCAAGCCAGGCGATCTGATCTTCTTCAATATCAAGAGCCGCCGGGTCAATCACGTTGCCATCTACCTGGGTAACGACCGCTTTATCCATGCGCCGCGCACCGGCAAGCGGGTGAGCATCGACAACCTGAGCAAGCCGTACTGGCAGCAGCACTATGTGGTTGCCAAGCGGGTGCTGCCCAAAGAGCAGCAACAGCTGAGCCTGGCCAAGCGCTAAATCGGTTTCGGCCTCTTCGGGGCAAGCCCGCGCCCACAGAATCAGCACCTTTTTCCAGTGCTGTGCAGTAACTGTGGGAGCGGGCTTGCCCGCGAAAGAGCCGGAACACGCTCTAAAAATCCCCGATCAATCCATTCTCCCTCAGCCCAAACATCGCCCCCTCCATCGTCCGCATTCCCTCCGCCGCCCCCGCCTGCATAACCGAACACAACTGCGCCATCCGCCCCTCCCGCACCAGGTTGCGCACCGCAGGCGTCGCCACCAACACCTCTCGCGCCGCCACCCGGCCGCCGCCCACACGCTTGACCAGCACCTGTGCCACCACCAGGCGCAACGACTCCGCCAGCATCGCCCGCACCAGCGGCTTTTCGTCTGCCGCAAATACCTCGATCAACCGATCAATGCTGCCGGCCGCAGACCGCGTATGTACCGTGGCCAGCACCAGATGCCCCGTCTGCGCCGCGCGTAGCGCCAGGCGGATGGTTTCCAGGTCACGCAATTCGCCAATCATGATCACATCCGGGTCCTGACGCAGAGCGCTGCGCAGCCCTTGACCGAAGTCGCGACAATGCCGGCCGATCTCGCGCTGGTTGACCAGGCTGCATTGGCTGCTGTGGATAACTTCAACAGGGTCTTCGAGGGTGATGATATGTAGCGCCCGCTCACCATTGAGCCGGTCAATCAGTGCCGCCAGGGTGCTCGACTTGCCGCTGCCGGTCGGGCCGCCTACCAGCACCAGGCCATCCCTGTGCTGCGCAACGGCTTGAAACACTTCTTCAAGATCAAGTTCGTCGACACTGGCAATGCGTTTCGGAATCAGACGAAACGAGGCTGCCAGGCCGTTCAGCTGACGAAACAGATTGACACGAAAACGCCCCAGCGATGCCAGTTCCAGTGCCAGATCCAGCTCGTCGCCTTGCAGCCACTGCTGGCACTGGCCCTCGTCGAGCAGCGGCGTCAGTGCGTCGCTCAACGCTGCCGTGGTCACCCCCGGTAGCGGCATGCGCCGCAGCTCGCCATCCACACGCAGCATCGGTATCTTGCCCGCAGCCAGATGCAGGTCGCTCGCCCCTGCGCCCATGGCCCGGGCCAACAGGTCGGTCACATCCATGAGACTCCCCAATAGCCATCAAGCAGGTAGAATGCCGAAGATCTCCAGAGCCGACGGCATCGATCCATGTCCACCATAGCAGACAACCTTTCCGCCCTCGCCGCCCGTATCCACAACGCTGCCCAAGCTGCCGGGCGCGACCCGGCCAGCGTCCAGCTGCTGGCGGTGAGCAAGACCAAACCGGCCGCCGCCATTCGCGAAATCCACGCCGCCGGCGTGCGGGATGTCGGTGAAAACTACCTGCAGGAAGCCCTGGCCAAGCAGGAAGAACTGCGCGACCTGCCCTTGATCTGGCACTTCATCGGCCCCATTCAGTCGAACAAGACCAAAGCCATTGCCGAACATTTCGACTGGGTACACTCCGTGGACCGCCTGAAAATCGCCCAACGCCTGTCCGAACAGCGCCCTGCGGGCCTGCCACCGCTGAACATCTGCCTGCAGGTGAACGTCAGCGGTGAAGACAGCAAGTCCGGCTGCGCCCCAGCCGACCTACCAGCGCTGGCCAAAGCCGTGGCAGCACTGCCAAACCTGCGCCTGCGCGGCCTGATGGCGATCCCAGAGCCAACCGAAGACCGCGCCACTCAAGAGGCCGCCTTCGCCGGCCTGCGTAAGCTTCAGGAGCACCTGGAGCTTGGCCTGGACACCCTGTCGATGGGCATGAGCCACGACCTGGAAGCGGCCATCGCCCAAGGCGCGACCTGGGTACGTATCGGGACCGCCCTGTTCGGCGCCCGCAACTACGGCCCCGTCTGATTCCATGCTTTACTCACTCTTTCCTTCAAGGACCTGACATGAGCAAGACACGTATTGCCTTTATCGGCGCCGGCAACATGGCCGCCAGCCTGATCGGTGGCCTGCGTGCCCAGGGCCTGGACGCGGCGCAGATCCGTGCCAGCGACCCCGGCGCCGAGACCCGCACCCGCGTCCAGGCCGAACACGGCATCGAGGCATTCGAAGACAACGCCCAGGCCATCGCTGGTGCCGACGTGGTCGTGCTGGCAGTGAAGCCACAGGTCATGAAGGCCGTGTGCGAAGCGCTGAAGCCGAACCTGGAAGACGGCCAGCTGATCGTCTCGATCGCCGCCGGTATCACCTGCGCCAGCCTGCAGACCTGGCTGGGTGCCCGTCCGGTGGTGCGCTGCATGCCCAATACGCCGGCACTGCTGCGCCAGGGTGTCAGCGGCCTGTACGCCACCACTGAAGTGTCTGCCGAGCAACGCCAGCAGGCCGAGCAACTCCTGTCGGCAGTCGGCACCGCCCTGTGGCTGGAGCAAGAACAGCAACTGGACGCCGTCACCGCCGTTTCCGGCAGTGGCCCGGCCTACTTCTTCCTTCTCATCGAAGCGATGACCGCTGCGGGTGAAAAACTGGGCCTGCCACGCGAAACCGCCTCGCAGCTGACCCTGCAAACCGCCCTGGGCGCCGCGCACATGGCCGTGGCCAGTGATGTCGATGCCGCAGAACTGCGCCGCCGCGTCACCTCGCCAGCCGGCACTACCGAGGCGGCGATCAAGTCGTTCCAGGGCAACGGTTTCGAAGCCATCGTCGAACAGGCGCTGGAAGCGGCATCGAAGCGTTCCGCCGAGCTGGCCGAACAACTGGGCAAATAAGGAGCTGTTGATGAATGCACTGTCCGGCGCCGCGATCTTCGTGGTGCAAACCCTGGTCAGCCTGTACCTGGTGATCGTTCTGCTGCGCTTTGTGCTGCAACTGGTCAAGGCCAACTTCTACAACCCGCTGAGCCAGTTCGCCGTGCGCGCGACCCAGCCGCTGCTCAAGCCGATCCGCCGGGTGATCCCCAGCATCGGTGGCCTGGACACTTCGTCGCTGCTGTTGGCGATCGTCATCCAGGCACTGCTCATGGGCTTCGTGCTGATGGTCACCTACGGCACCTTCGGCGACGTCCTGCACCTGCTGATGTGGGCCATCATCGGCATCACTTCGCTGTTCCTGAAAATCTTCTGGGTCGCGATGATCGTCATGGTGATCGTTTCCTGGGTCGCACCGAACAGCCACAACCCGGCTGCCGAACTGGCCTGGCAGATCAGTGAGCCCGTCCTGGCACCGTTCCGCCGCATCGTGCCCAACCTGGGCGGCATGGACATCTCGCCAATCTTTGCCTTCCTGGCGATCCAGGTGATCCAGTCGTTCGTCATGCCACCGCTGGCAGCCTACGCGGGCATGCCACAGGAACTGTGGCGGATGATCTAAGCCTCGATGCCTGCGGGTTTCCCCCAGCGGCAAGCCTTTGCTTGCCGCTGGGGGTAGCGCTCTTTAGACTTACGCCTCCGTCAAGCGTGAGCAGGGTCGATGTCCACTGTCCTTCCCGAAGATTCCGTCGGTCTGGTTACACCGCAAATTGCCAAGTTCGATGAGCCGCTGGCCCTGGCCTGTGGCCGCTCGCTGAACAGCTACGAGCTGATCTACGAGACCTACGGCACCCTGAACGCCAGCGCAAGCAATGCCGTGCTGATCTGCCATGCCCTGTCCGGCCATCACCATGCCGCGGGTTACCATGCCGCCACCGACCGCAAGCCGGGCTGGTGGGACAGCTGCATCGGCCCTGGCAAGCCGATCGATACCAACCGCTTCTTCGTGGTCAGCCTGAACAACCTCGGCGGCTGCAACGGCAGCACTGGCCCGAGCAGCATCAACCCAGCCACCGGCAAGCCTTATGGCGCCGAGTTCCCGGTACTGACCGTTGAAGACTGGGTGCACAGCCAGGCACGCCTGGCCGACCGCCTGGGCATTGCGCAGTGGGCCGCCATCGTCGGTGGCAGCCTGGGCGGCATGCAGGCCTTGCAGTGGACCATAACCTACCCCGAACGCGTGCGTCACTGCGTGGACATCGCCTCGGCGCCCAAGCTGTCGGCGCAGAACATCGCCTTCAACGAAGTGGCACGCCAGGCCATCCTCACCGACCCCGAGTTCCACGGCGGCTCGTTCCAGGACCAGGGCGTGATCCCCAAGCGCGGCCTGATGTTGGCGCGCATGGTCGGCCACATCACTTACCTGTCCGACGACTCGATGGGTGAGAAATTCGGCCGCGAGCTGAAGAGCGACAAGCTCAACTACGACTTCCACAGCGTCGAATTCCAGGTCGAAAGCTACCTGCGCTATCAGGGCGAGGAGTTTTCCGGCCGTTTCGACGCCAACACCTACCTGCTGATGACCAAGGCTCTGGACTATTTCGACCCGGCCGCGGCACAAGGTGGCGACCTGGCCGCCACCCTGGCCCACGTCAAGGCAGACTACTGCATCATGTCGTTCACCACCGACTGGCGCTTCTCGCCAGCCCGCTCGCGGGAGATCGTCGATGCCTTGATGGCAGCGCGCAAGAACGTCTGCTATCTGGAAATCGACTCACCTTATGGGCACGATGCCTTCCTGATCCCCACACCTCGCTACATGCAGGGTTTCGCGAACTACATGAACCGCATCGCCATCTGAGGACAGCATGAGAGCCGATCTGGAAATCATCCACGAGTGGATTCCCGCTGGCAGCCGGGTACTCGACCTGGGCTGCGGCAATGGCGAGCTGCTGGCCTCGCTGCGTGACCGCAAGCAGGTCACCGGTTATGGCCTGGAGATCGACGCCGACAACATCGCCGCCTGCGTGGCCAAGGGCGTCAACGTCATCGAACAGGACCTCGACAAGGGTCTGGGCAACTTTGCCAGCAACAGCTTCGATGTGGTGATCATGACCCAGGCCCTGCAGGCCGTGGAGTACCCCGACCGCATTCTGGACGAGATGCTGCGGGTAGGCCGCCAGTGCATCATCACCTTCCCCAACTTCGGCCATTGGCGCTGCCGCTGGTACCTGGCCACCAAGGGCCGCATGCCGGTGTCGGACTTCATGCCCTACACCTGGTACAACACGCCGAACATCCACTTCTGCACCTTCGCCGACTTCGAAGAGCTGTGCCATGAGCGCCGCGCCAAGGTCCTGGACCGCCTCGCCGTCGACCACTTGCACCGTAACGGGTGGGGTGGGCGGCTATGGCCTAATCTACTAGGTGAAATCGGCATCTATCGCGTCAGTAGCCCAGGCCTGCAGGAGCACCAACTGGCGGTCTGACGCCCACCGGAGGATTCGCACCATGCGTCGCCTAGCCCTGTTCCTGATCAGCCTGTGCCTGGCACTGCCAGTGATGGCGGCCGATGCTGCCCGCCCCGAGCGCAAGGAAGTCTTTGGCGACGTGACGGTGCACTACAGCGCTTTCACCTCGAGCATGCTGCAACCGGACATCGCCGCTGCCACCGGGCTCAACCGCAGCAAGAACCAAGGCGTGCTCAACATCGCCGTGCTCAAGGCCGACAAGCCGGCGATGGCGGTGGTCAGCGGCACGGTGAAAGACCTGACCGGGCGCACCAGCCCGCTGTCGTTCAAGCAGATAACCGACCAAGGCGCGGTGTACTACATCGCCCAGTTCAAGATCGAGCAGGCCGAGACCCTGACCTTCGACCTCAATGTCGAAACCGGCGGGGTCAGCCATCAACTCAGTTTCAACCAGGAAGTGTTCCCAGGCGAATGATGAATTTCCAGCAACTCGTATTGGCCAGCCACAACGCCGGCAAACTCAAGGAACTCCAGGCCATGCTCGGCCAGTCCGTGCAACTGCGCTCGATCGGCGAGTTCAGCCAGGTCGAGCCCGAGGAAACCGGCCTGTCGTTCGTCGAAAACGCCATCCTCAAGGCCCGCAATGCAGCACGCATCTCTGGCCTGCCAGCACTTGCCGACGACTCCGGCCTGGCAGTGGACTTCCTCGGCGGCGCGCCGGGCATCTACTCGGCGCGTTATGCCGATGGCAAAGGTGACGCGGCGAACAATGCCAAGTTGCTCGAAGCCCTGAAAGACGTGCCGCAAGACCAGCGCGGCGCGCAGTTCGTCTGCGTGCTGGCCCTGGTGCGCCATGCCGATGACCCGCTGCCGATCCTTTGCGAAGGCCTGTGGCACGGCAGCATCCTGTTCGAAGCCAGCGGCGAGCATGGCTTCGGCTACGACCCGCTGTTCTGGGTGCCAGAGCGCAAGTGTTCGAGCGCCGACCTCGCCCCTGTGGATAAGAACCAGCTCAGCCACCGCGCCCGCGCCATGGCCCTGCTGCGTCAACGTCTGGGCCTGGCATGATCGCAACGCTGTCCGAAGCCGGCGCGGTGGCGCTCACCAGCCTGCCGCCGCTGGCGCTGTACATCCACATCCCGTGGTGTGTGCGCAAATGCCCTTACTGCGATTTCAACTCCCACGCCGCCGGGCCTGAGCTACCGGAAGAGGCCTACGTCGACGCCCTGTTGACCGACCTCGACCTGGAACTGGCCGCCGTGCAGGGCCGGACACTGTCGTCGATCTTCTTCGGCGGCGGTACGCCGAGCCTGTTCAGCGCCAATGCCCTGGGGCGCCTGCTGCGCGGCGTAGAGCAGCGCATCCCGTTCGCGCCGGACATCGAGATCACCCTCGAGGCCAACCCGGGTACTTTCGAGCAGGAGAAGTTCAAGGCCTACCGGCAAACGGGTATCAACCGCCTGTCGATCGGTGTGCAGAGCTTCCAGCCGGCCAAGCTGGAGGCACTGGGGCGCATCCACAATGGCGACGAGGCGATCCGCGCCGCCGGCATGGCACGTGCTGCGGGCTTCGACAACTTCAACATGGACTTGATGCACGGCCTGCCCGACCAGTCGCTGGACGACGCCTTGGGCGACCTGCGCCAAGCCATCGACCTGGCGCCGATGCACCTGTCGTGGTATCAGCTGACCGTCGAGCCAAACACAGTGTTCTGGAACCAGCCGCCGGAGCTGCCCGAGGACGATATCCTCTGGGACATCCAGGAAGCCGGCCAGGCCCTGATGGCGGCCCACGGCTTCAAGCAGTATGAGGTTTCGGCCTACGCCCAGGCTGACCGTGCCGCCCGGCACAACCTCAACTACTGGCGCTTCGGCGACTTCATCGGCATCGGTGCCGGCGCCCATGGCAAGCTGACATTCGCCGATGGCCGCATCCTGCGCACCTGGAAGACCCGCCTGCCTAAGGATTACCTGAACCTGGCCAAGCCGTTCAAAGCCGGCGAGAAGCTGCTGCCGGTCGACGAGTTGCCGTTCGAGTTCCTGATGAACGCCCTGCGCCTCACCGATGGCGTGGAAGCTGAGCTGTTCACCCAACGCACCGGGCTGCCCCTGGCACAGCTGGCCGAAGCCCGCCGTGCGGCCGAACAAAAGGGCCTTTTGCAGGTCGAACCGGATCGACTGGTGGCCACGCCACGCGGCCAGCTGTTCCTCAATGACCTGCTGCAGTATTTCTTGACCTAAGGATGACCCATGGATCTGGTACTTGATCTGCTCGCCACGGTTTCGCGCTGGAGCCGCAGCAACCTGTCGGAGATTTCCCTGGCCCTGGTAGGCTGCCTGCTGGTGCTGTTCGGCACCGATATCAAAGGCTGGGTGGACCAGCGCCTGGGCGCCCTGGCGGGTGCGTTGCGCGTGCCGGTCATGGCTGCGCTGGTGATGATCGGCAGTGGTGCGGCGCTGATCTATGCCACGCCTTGGGTAGTGAAGGGACTGGGGCAGTTCAACAACTATGCCTTGGCGCCGGTGCTGTTGGTTGTACTAGTACTGATTGGCGTTGTGGCTGACCGCCGCGGGTGAGCCTGCTAAAAGCTGCCCCGGCGAACCAGGGCAGCTCTAGCACCTGACTAGCCCTTACTGGGCATCGTCGAAGTGATCGCGCATGAAGTCTCGAACAGTCTTGATCACAGTCAGGATCCGGACGAGCCTCCAGACGCGGCTCAGCGTATCAAGCAAACGCTTCATAAGCCTTGGCCTCCGTGTTGGCGGGCCAATCTTCCAGCATCTAACCGGTACTTCGATGCCTTCGAAAACTGTGTGAACGTTTTCGGTGAAGTGGCCAAGTTGATGGCCCTTCGAAATCAGATACCGGCATGATTCTCAGGCCATGTCGAAGGGGCCGAGAAGCAGAATTCTTCTCCTACCCGGCCCATCAGCGAACTCGCCCACACAGGAGCAGCGCGATGATACTTGGGATGCGCGGTCAAAGTTGTTAACCGCGCCGACACACGTGATGCTGGATATTTCTGATCATTGACGCGTCCTTTCTGGCTGCCTATGATCCACTGACTGTGTGAACGTTTTCGATGAAATCCCGGAGCAAAGGATACTCAGTCCTGAAGCTCCCCCAAAAAAAACCGCCCTTCACAGAGCGGTTTTTTTTCGCCTGCAGTTATACAGGCATCAGCACATAGAAAGGCTTATCCAGCCGATCAATCCACCTTCTCGAACTTCAGATCCCACACCCCATGCCCCAGCCGCTCGCCGCGGCGTTCGAACTTGGTGATCGGGCGCTCTTCCGGGCGCGGCACATAGGTACCGTCTTCAGCACGGTTGCGATAGCCCGGGGCGGCGCTCATCACTTCCAGCATGTACTCGGCATAGGGTTCCCAGTCAGTTGCCATGTGGAACACACCACCCGGCTTCAGCTTGCGTCGCACCAGCTCGGCAAACTCCAGCTGGACGATACGGCGCTTGTGATGACGCGCTTTGTGCCATGGGTCAGGGAAGAACAGCATCAGGCGATCGAGGCTGTTGTCGGCCACGCAGCGGTTGAGCACCTCAATGGCGTCGCAGTCGTAGACACGCAGGTTCTTCAGACCCTGGGTCAGCACACCGTTGAGCAGTGCGCCCACACCCGGACGGTGCACTTCAACACCGATGAAGTCCTGCTCAGGCGCAGCAGCGGCCATCTCCAGCAGGGAATGGCCCATGCCGAAGCCGATCTCCAGGGTACGCGGCGCCGAACGGCCGAACACCTGGTCGTAATCCACCGGGCTGTCGGCCAGCGGCAGGATGTACAGCGGGCCGCCCTGGTCAAGGCCGCGTTGCTGGCCTTCGGTCATGCGCCCGGCGCGCATCACGAAACTCTTGATGCGGCGGTGTGGGCGGGCTTCGCCGTCGGCGGAGATCGGCGTATCTTGCGAGTCAGTCATCAGGGGCTCTTACTTGATCAGACCATCCAGCGGCGACGAGGCGCTGGCATAAAGTTTTTTCGGCATGCGGCCGGCCAGGTAGGCCATGCGACCGGCGAGGATGGCGTGCTTCATGGCCTCGGCCATCAGCACCGGCTGTTGGGCGTGGGCGATAGCCGAGTTCATCAGCACGGCTTCACAGCCCATTTCCATGGCGATGGTGGCATCCGAGGCGGTGCCCACACCTGCATCGACCAGTACCGGCACCTTCGATTCTTCGAGGATGATCTGCAGGTTGTACGGGTTGCAGATGCCCAGGCCAGTGCCGATCAGGCCGGCCAGCGGCATCACCGCGATGCAGCCGGCTTCGGCCAACTGGCGGGCGATGATCGGGTCGTCGCTGGTGTAGACCATCACGTCAAAACCGTCCTTGACCAGCACTTCGGCGGCCTTGAGGGTTTCGATCACGTTAGGGAACAGGGTTTTCTGGTCGGCCAGCACTTCCAGCTTCACCAGCGTGCGCGACTCGTGGGACTTGTGACCATCGAGCAGCTCACGGGCCAGACGGCAGGTACGCACCGCCTCGACAGCGTCAAAGCAACCTGCCGTGTTTGGCAGGATGGTGTACTTGTCGGGCGACAGCACGTCGAGCAGGTTCGGCTCGCCCGCATTCTGGCCCAGGTTGGTCCGGCGCACGGCCACGGTGACGATTTCGGCACCCGAGGCCTCGGTGGCCAGGCGGGTTTCTTCCATGTCACGGTATTTGCCGGTGCCGACCAGCAGGCGCGACTGGAAAGTGCGCCCGGCCAGGATGAAGGGCTTGTCGCTACGAACGTTGCTCATCGTTGTTCCTCGGGAAAAGATTGCTGGGCTTGCAGGTGAATCGCCGGACCGGGGTCAGCCACCACCGATGGCGTGGACCACCTCGACCTGATCGCCTTCGTTCAGCTGCGTGCTGTCGTGCTGGCTACGCGGCACGATATCCAGGTTGAGTTCCACCGCCACCCGGCGCCCGGTCAGTTCCAGGCGGGTCAGCAGCGCCGCGACGCTTTCGCCAGCGGGCAATTCGTAAGGTTCACCGTTCAGTTGAATGCGCATGCGCACGGCCACCATTGTTCTTTGGGGCCCGCATTCTAGCGCCGATCCACGTATGAACCCAAGGGCGCTGCACGCCATTAGTCGCGATTGTGGACCGCTTGGTCAGCCCAGGCGCCAGGCAGCCAGGCCCAGGCACAGCCAACCGGCGAGGAAGCACAGGCCACCAATGGGTGTGATGATACCCAGCTTGCCCAGGCCGCTGAGGGTCAGCAGGTACAGGCTACCGGAGAACAGCACGATCCCCAGGGCGAACAGACCGCCGGCCCAGCCAACCAGGCGCCCCGGCAGGTGCGCCGAAAGCACGGCGACACCAAAGATCGCCAGGGCATGCACCAGCTGATAGGTGACCCCCGTGTGGAAAATGGCCAGGTAATCCGCGGTCAGGCGGTTCCTAAGCCCATGCGCGGCGAACGCGCCCAGGGCGACGCCGGTGAAGCCGAAGAAGGCGGCGAGCATGAGGAAGCTGCGAAGCATGGGACGACTCCTTGTATCGGGTCTGTATAATGGCCCGTTCCACCGGTCCGGCCAAGCCATCGCCATGCTGTCATCCATTCTCCGCCGCTTCGCCCGCGCCCTGCTCTGGTTCGCCACCGGCAGTATCGTGCTGGTACTGGTGTTTCGCTGGGTACCGCCTCCGGGCACCGCCCTGATGCTCGAGCGCAAGGTGCAATCATGGGTGAGTGGCGAGCCGATCGACCTGCAACGCGACTGGGAACCGTGGGAAAACATCTCCGACGAGCTCAAGGTTGCGGTCATCGCCGGAGAAGACCAGAAGTTCGCCAGCCATTGGGGCTTCGACATTCCGGCCATCCAGGCGGCACTGGCATACAACGAGCGTGGTGGCAGCATTCGTGGTGCCAGCACCTTGACCCAACAGGTGGCCAAAAACCTGTTCCTGTGGTCGGGCCGCAGCTGGTTCCGCAAGGGGCTGGAAGCCTGGTTCACCGCGCTGATCGAGCTGTTCTGGTCGAAGGAACGCATTCTCGAGGTGTATCTGAACAGCGCCGAATGGGGCCAGGGCGTGTTTGGCGCCCAGGCGGCCGCCCGCTATCACTTTGGTGTGGATGCCAGCCGGCTGACCCGCCAGCAGGCCGCGCAACTCGCGGCGGTGCTGCCAAGCCCGATCAAATGGAGTGCCAGCCGCCCGAGCGCCTACGTGGCGAGCCGAGCGGGCTGGATTCGGCGACAGATGAGCCAGTTGGGTGGCCCCAGCTACCTGATGCAACTAGATTCTTCGCGCAAACTTTGAATTTCTGGGGCTGCTGCGCAGCCCATTCGCGACACAAGGCCGCTCCTACAGGCAGGAGTGCCCCATAATCGCGCTGGCAAAAAAAAGCCGCTCACCCTCTTCGGGCAAGCGGCTTCTCGATGCAACCAAGCCTGATCAGGTGGTGATCAGCGCCTTGACCTTGTTCATCGCATTTTTCTCCAGCTGGCGAATCCGCTCAGCCGAAACGCTGTACTTGTCAGCCAGCTCATGCAACGTGGCCTTTTCTTCCGCCAGCCAGCGCTGGTAGAGAATATCGCGGCTGCGATCATCCAGGCCTTGCAGCGCTTCGTGCAGGTTGCTGGTGGAGTTGTCACTCCAGTCGGCATCCTCAAGCTGTACAGCCGGGTCGTAGCGGTGGTCTTCCAGGTAATGCGCAGGCGACTGGAAAGCGCTGTCGTCATCCGCTTCGGCTGCCGGGTCGAAGGCCATGTCCTGGCCACTCAGGCGACTTTCCATCTCGCGCACTTCACGTGGCTCGACGCCGAGGCTTTCAGCCACGCGATGAACCTCGTCGTTGTTCAGCCAAGCCAGGCGCTTCTTCTGGCTGCGCAGGTTGAAGAACAGCTTGCGCTGGGCCTTGGTGGTCGCCACCTTGACGATGCGCCAGTTGCGCAGGATGAATTCGTGGATCTCTGCCTTGATCCAGTGCACGGCGAAGGACACCAGGCGCACACCCATTTCCGGGTTGAAACGCTTGACTGCCTTCATCAGGCCTACGTTGCCTTCCTGGATCAGGTCGGCCTGGGCCAGCCCATAGCCTGCATAGCTACGTGCGATATGTACGACGAAACGCAGGTGGGCCATCACCATTTGCCGAGCGGCCTCGAGATCCTGCTCGTAATAGAGACGCTCGGCCAGATCACGCTCCTGCTCGACAGACAACAGCGGGATGCTGTTGACCGTGTGCACGTAGGCGTCCAGGTTTGCACCGGGTACCAGGGCATAGGCAGGTTGCAACGATGTGGTCATTCAAGAACCTCCGACTTACTAAACTCGCGCCTTGTGGGCGCTGCCAACATTGACCCGGAACGACCGTACAAGTTCCCTGGTGAAGAAAATGTCAATGCTGGCACGTAAAAACTATCGCGGCGCCAGCTCGTTCAGATGACGAGCGACTGCGATCCATGCACCGATATACCCCAACAGCACTGCTCCGATCAAGAGCGACAGACCATCGGAAGCCGGCACACCACCCAGGGCGAAGTCACTGCCGTACAGCCCGGACAGCCCTACCACGGCCTCGTTCAGCCAGTTCAGACCAAAGGCCAGGATCGCCCATGCCAGCAAGCCCGCACCCAGGCCATACAAGGCGCCCATGTACAGGAAAGGCCGGCGTACGTAGCTGTCGGTGCCGCCTACCAGCTTGATCACTTCGATCTCGATACGGCGGTTTTCAATGTGTAGACGAATTGTGTTACCGATTACTAACAGCAACGCAGAAATCAGCATTACCGCCAGGCCGAAGACGAAGCGATCGCCGAGCTTGAGGATCGCCGCCAGGCGCTCCACCCACACCAGGTCCAGCTGCGCATTTTCTACCCTTGGCAGTTCCGACAGGCGCTGCCGCAGGGCTTCCAGGGCTGGCTTGTCGACTTCGGTCGGGGTCACCACCACGACACCGGGCAACGGGTTGTCGGGCAATTCGCGCAGGGCCTCGCCCAGCCCGGACTGCTGCTGGAACTCTTCCAGGGCCTGCCCGGGGCTGACGTACTGGGCTTCGGCGACACCCGGCATGCGCCTGATGTCGTCGCGCAGGGCTTCACCCTGCTGGCTGCCCGCATCGAGCTTGAGGTAGAGCGAAATCTGCGCAGCGCGTTGCCAGGAGCCGCCCAGCACCTCGATATTCTTCAACAACAGCGACAGGCCCATGGGCATGCTAAGGGCCACTGCCATCACCAGGCAGGTGAAGAAGCTACCGATCGGCTGCTTGCCCAGGCGTCGCAGGCTGTCGGCCAGGCTGGCACGATGGCTTTCCAGCCAGGCGTGCAGCAGGGTGCGAAAATCCGGGCCGTCGTCGTCGTGATCGCCGCCCCTCTTCTTGTTTGCTGGCTGCGGGTCGGCCGCCTTGGGCGCAACGCGCTCGGAAACCTTTGGTGTACGTGTAGTGCTCATTGCCCGGCCTCCCCATCGCCGATCAGACGACCGCGCTGCAAGGTCAGCATGCGGTGGCGCATGCGCGCAATCAGTGCCAGGTCGTGGCTGGCGATCAGAACTGTGGTGCCCAGGCGGTTGATGTCTTCGAACACGCCCATGATCTCTGCGGCCAGGCGCGGGTCGAGGTTACCGGTGGGCTCATCCGCCAGCAGCAAGGCCGGCTGGTGGACGATGGCACGGGCAATACCGACCCGCTGTTGCTGGCCCGTGGACAGGTCGGCCGGGAACAGCTCGCCCTTGTCCGATAGCGAAACACGCTCCAGCGCCGAATCAACGCGCTTGGCGATCTCTGCCTTGGACAAGCCGAGAATCTGCAGCGGCAGGGCGATGTTGTTGAACACGGTGCGGTCGAACAGTAGCTGGTGGTTCTGGAACACCACGCCGATCTGCCGGCGCAGGAACGGGATCTGTGCATTGCTGATCTGGCCCAGGTCCTGCCCGGCCAGCATCAGCTTGCCGCTGGTCGGGCGTTCCATGGCCAGCAGCAGGCGCAGCAAGGTGCTTTTGCCCGCCCCCGAATGCCCGGTGACGAACAGGAACTCGCCCCGGCGCGCCCGGAAACTCAGCTCATGCAAGCCGACATGGCCATTGGGGTAGCGCTTGGCAACCTGTTCGAATCGGATCATGGTCAGTCTCGCTCGGCGAACAGAGCCTTGACGAACGGCTCGGCTTCGAAGGTGCGCAGGTCGTCGATGCCTTCACCGACGCCGATGAAGCGGATCGGGATGTTGAACTGCTTGGCCAGGGCGAAGATCACCCCGCCCTTGGCGGTACCGTCCAGCTTGGTCAGGGCCAGGCCGGTGAGTTCGACGCTCTGGTTGAAGTACTTGGCCTGGCTGATTGCGTTCTGCCCGGTACCGGCATCGAGCACCAGAAGCACCTCGTGCGGCGCCTCGGCGTCGAGTTTGCCGATCACCCTGCGGACCTTCTTCAGCTCTTCCATCAGGTTGTCTTTGGTGTGCAGGCGGCCGGCGGTGTCGGCGATCAGCACATCGACACCACGGGCCTTGGCGGCCTGTACAGCGTCGAAGATCACCGAGGCGGAGTCGGCGCCGGTGTGTTGGGCGATAACCGGGATCTGGTTACGCTCACCCCAGACCTGCAACTGCTCGACAGCGGCGGCGCGGAAGGTATCACCGGCAGCCAGCATGACTTTCTTGCCTTCCAGCTGCAGCTTCTTGGCAAGCTTGCCGATGGTGGTGGTCTTGCCGGCACCGTTCACGCCGACCACCAGAATCACATAGGGCTTGTTCTGCGCTTCGACCTTGAGCGGCTGCTCGACCGGGCGCAGCAGTGCGGCCAGCTCTTCCTGCAGGGACTTGTACAGCGCGTCGGCGTCGGCCAGCTGCTTACGGGCGACCTTCTGGGTCAGGTTCTGGACAATGGCCGAAGTGGCTTCTACGCCAACGTCAGCAGTCAGCAGCCGGGTTTCGATCTCGTCGAGCAGGTCGTCATCGATGACCTTCTTGCCCAGGAACAGGCTGGCCATGCCCTCGCCGATGCTGGCGCTGGTCTTCGACAGGCCCTGCTTGAGGCGGGCGAAGAAGCCGGGTTTGGACTGCTCGGTGGCAACCGGCGCGGCAACTACGGGGGCTGGCTCTGGCGCCACTGGCGCAGGCGCCGCGACTGCGGTCGCTACCACAGGCTCTGGCGCGGGACGTTCCGGAATCACCGGCGGCGCCTTCGGCTCCAGGTCCGGCACCAGCGCCACAGGTTCTTCAGCTACCGGAAGCACCAGATTACTGACGGGGGCGGCATGCTCGACAACTGGGGCAACTTCGACCGGCCCCGCTTGCAGCGGCACAGAGGCGACGGGCTCAGGCGTCGGTGCGACCAGCGGCTCAGCAGCGATCGGCTCAGGCTCGGGTGCGTGCAATGGCTGGGAAGCGAGCGGCTCTGGCACAGGCGCTTCGACCACCGGGGCCACCGGCTCGACCGGCGTAGGCTGCTGTGCCTCGGCAAGCGGCTGCTCGACGGCAGGCTGCGGCGTTACCGGTTCGGCTGGCTGCGCCTCGGGCGCTTGTGGCTCAGGCGCTTGAGGCTGTTCGGCGACAGGTTGCTGCGGCTTCTTGCGAAACCAGCTGAACAGGCCTTTTTTCTCGCCAGCCTCGGCCGGCGCTTTTTTGTCGTCGTTGGAACCAAACATGGAAGACGGCTATCTCAGGGTAGCGATGGGCCAGCAGCTGGCGCATCGGGAATTCTCTAAACGCAGAACAGACTATTTTGAATCCGACTGGTTCATGCGCAATGTTTTGTCTTAATGGGCCTGCGGGCCAGAACGGCGACAGGCATGGTCGCCAGGCAACCGGATCAGTATCCTAGCACCTCCTGGCCCGTCGACGCTAAACCAGCGGGCCGCCGAACAGGTTAATCACCGTATGAATGCTCTAGCCCGCCGCGCCGCTGGCCTGTTGCTCAGCACGCTCTGCCTGCCGCTCGTGGCTTTTGCCGCCGACGTGCAACCCACCCACGAATTCATCCTCGACAACGGCCTGAAAGTGGTGGTGCGTGAAGACCATCGCGCCCCGGTGGTGGTGTCGCAGATCTGGTACAAGGTCGGCTCCAGCTACGAGACCCCGGGGCAGACCGGCTTGTCCCATGCCTTGGAACACATGATGTTCAAGGGCAGCGCCAAGATCGGCCCCGGCGAGGCCTCGCGCATCCTGCGTGACCTCGGCGCGGAAGAAAACGCCTTTACCAGCGACGACTACACCGCCTATTACCAGGTGCTGGCCCGCGATCGCCTGCCGGTGGCACTGGAGCTTGAAGCCGACCGCCTGGCGAGCTTGCGCCTGCCTGCCGACGAGTTCGCCCGTGAAATCGAGGTGATCAAGGAAGAGCGCCGCCTGCGCACCGACGACCAGCCAAGCGCCAAGGCTTTCGAGCTGTTCCGTGCCATGGCCTTCCCGGCCAGCGGTTACCACACCCCGACCATCGGCTGGATGGCTGACCTTGAGCGCATGAAGGTCGAGGAGCTGCGCCACTGGTACGAATCCTGGTACGCGCCGAACAACGCCACCTTGGTGGTGGTCGGCGATGTCACCGCCGATGAAGTGAAAGGGCTGGCGCAGAAATACTTTGGCAGCATTCCCAAGCGGGCCGTGCCTGCGGCCAAGCTGCCGCTGGAGCTCGCCGAGCCAGGCCAGCGCCTGCTGACGCTGCACGTGCGCACCCAGCTGCCGAGCCTGATCTACGGTTTCAACGTGCCGAGCCTGGCAACCACCAAGGACCCGAGCACCGTGCACGCCCTGCGGCTGATCTCGGCCCTGCTCGACGGCGGCTACAGCGCGCGCATGCCAGCACGCCTGGAGCGTGGCCAGGAACTGGTGGCCGGTGCCTCGTCCAGCTACAACGCCTTCACCCGTGGCGACAGCCTGTTCCTGATCTCGGCCACGCCAAACGTGCAGAAGCAAAAGACCCTGGCCGACGTCGAAAAAGGCATCTGGCAGCTGCTCGACGAGCTCAAGACCACGCCGCCCAGCGCCGAAGAGCTGGAGCGCGTGCGTGCCCAGGTCATTGCCGGCCTGGTCTACGACCGCGACTCCATCAGCAGCCAGGCCACCACCATCGGTCAGCTGGAGACAGTCGGCCTGTCGTGGAAGCTGATCGACAGCGAGCTGGACGAACTCAAGCGCGTTACCCCGCAAGACGTGCAAAACGCCGCACGCACCTATTTCACCCGCGAACGCCTGAGCGTTGCCCATGTACTGCCCGAGGAGTCCGCTCATGAGTGATCGCAGCGCACCACGCTACACCCTGATCGGCACGGGCATCATCGCGCTGGTAGTGGCCGTGGCCGCGGTACTCGCCCGCCCGGCCCACTCCGAGGCCGAAAGCAACGCCGCCCGCCCGGCCAACACCTTGCAATCGCTGGCCGAGCTGGACGGCAAGGCGCCCAGCCGGCGCCAGCTGAACATCCAGAACTGGACCACCGCCGAAGGCGCCCGCGTGCTGTTCGTCGAAGCCCGCGAGCTGCCGATGTTCGACCTGCGCGTGACCTTCGCCGCCGGCAGCAGCCAGGACGGCAACACCCCTGGCCTGGCCACCCTGACCAACGCCATGCTCAACGAGGGTGTTGCCGGCAAGGATGTGACCGCAATCGCCGAAGGCTTCGAAGGCCTTGGCGCCGATTTCGGCAACGGCTCCTACCGTGACATGGCCGTGGCCTCGCTGCGCAGCCTGAGCGCCAAGGACAAACGCGAGCCGGCACTCAAACTGTTCGCCGAAGTGGCCGGCAAGCCGACCTTCCCTGAAGACGCCCTGAAACGCATCAAGAACCAGCTGCTGGCCGGCTTCGAGTATGAGAAGCAGAACCCTGGCAAGATCGCTGGCAAGGCGCTGTTCAGCAAGCTCTACGGCGACCACCCTTACGCTCAGCCAAGCGATGGCAGCGCCGAGAGCGTGCCAGGCATCAGCCTTGGGCAGCTGCGCGCCTTCCACGCCAAGGCCTATGCCGCTGGCAACGCGGTGATCGCCCTGGTTGGCGACCTCAGCCGTGAGGAAGCCGAGGCAGTCGCCGCCCAGGTGTCCGCCGCCCTGCCCAAAGGCCCGGCGCTGGCCAAACCGGCCCAACCGATTGAACCCAAGGCCGGTGCCACGCATATAGACTTCCCGAGCAAGCAGACTCACCTGATGCTGGCCGAGCTTGGTATCGATCGCCAGGACCCGGACTGGCCGGCCCTGTCGCTGGGCAACCAGATCCTCGGTGGCGGCGCTTTCGGCACCCGCCTGATGAGCGAAGTCCGCGAGAAGCGTGGGTTGACCTACGGCGTATACTCGGTGTTCAGCCCGATGCAGGTGCGTGGCCCATTCATGATCAACCTGCAGACCCGTGCCGAGCTCAGCGATGGCACACTCAAGCTGGTGCAGAGCATCCTCGCCGACTACCTCAAGAACGGCCCGACCCAGCAAGAGCTGGACGACGCCAAGCGCGAACTGGCCGGCAGCTTCCCGCTGTCCAATGCCAGCAATGCCAGCATCGTCGGCCAACTGGGCGCCATCGGTTTCTACAACCTGCCACTGACCTGGCTGGAAGACTTCATGCAGCAGTCCCAGGCGCTGACCGTTGAACAGGTCAAAACGGCGATGAACAAGCATCTGGCAGCCGATAAGCTGGTGATCGTCACCGTTGGCCCAACAGTGCCACAGCAGCCACTGCCTGCCCCCACTGACAAACCGTCCGAGCAACCGCTCGGCGTACCGGAGCACTAATGCCTAGATCCACCCCTCCCGCCCGCCCGCAGCAGGGCCAAAGCAAGGGCCAGGGTCACCTGCGCATCATCGCCGGCGAGTGGCGCAGCCGCCGCCTGGCGGTACCGGAAGGCGAAGGCCTGCGCCCAACCCCTGACCGCGTGCGCGAAACCGTATTCAACTGGCTGGCGCCCCATATCGAAGGCGCCCGGGTGCTGGACGCCTTCACCGGCAGCGGCGCCCTGGTACTTGAGGCACTGTCCCGTGGCGCCGAGGATGCCGTGGCGCTGGACAGCAACCCGGCGGCCATTGCCAACCTGAAGAACAACCTCGAGATCCTGCGCTGCCCGCGCGGGCAGATCTTGCAGACCGACGCCTTGCGCTACCTGCAGAGCCCGGCCAAGCAGCAGTTCGATGTGGTGTTCCTCGACCCACCGTTCCACCAGGACCTGCTGGCCAATGCCTGCAACCTGCTGGAACAGAACCAGTGGCTGCGCGATCAAGCGTGGATCTACACCGAAAGCGAGGCCGCTCCGTCGACGCTGCCGATGCCCGGCAACTGGCGCCTGCACCGTGAGAAGAAGACCGGCCAGGTGCACTACGCGCTCTGGCAACGGGCCTGATCCGGTAAGCCGTATTTAGTTACCGCAAAACCGCTGCCCGCATGGTTGAAGCTGCTCCCACGTTCTTGCAGGAGCTCTTCAACCGTGACCCACCACCCTTCTGTGCCCATCCAGGGCAGCACCGTACAATCATTCACCCTTTCCAATGGCCTGCGTACCTACCTGCGCGAAGACCATCGCGCCCCGCTGGTCAGTATGCAGCTGTGCTATCACGTCGGTTCGAGCTACGAGCCCGCAGGCCATACCGGTCTTTCCCATGCCCTGGAGCATCTGCTGTTCGAAGGCAGCAGCAAACTGACAAGTGGGCAATATTCAGCGGTCATGACCCGCCTCGGCGGCGAGCCGAATGCCTTCACCTCTGCCGATGCCACGGTTTTTCCGCTGACCCTGCCAGGCAGTCGGCTCGAAATTGCTCTGGAGGCCATGGCCGACGTCATGGCGAGCGCCACGATCAGCAATACACCTTTCGCTCGCGAACTGGACGTGGTCATGGCCGAGCGCCGAGAACAAGTCGACAACAACCCCTTTTCACTGGCGCTGGAGCATCACGATTTACTGGCGTACGGCAGCGACGGCTATGGCACCCCAATCATTGGCTACACGTCTGACCTTGAGCACCTGACCCCGGCTGCCGCCCGAACCTGGTACCAAAGCTGGTACCACCCAAACAATGCCACGCTGGCAGTAGCCGGTGACATCACCCTGCCACGGCTGCAAACCTTGGTAATGCGGCACTTTGCAAACATTGCCGCCAATCGACTGCCGGCCCGAATGACTCCCTCGGCCCCGCCACTGCAAGCTCGCCGCCATCAGACGCTGCGCCTGCCAGGCCTTAACACAGGCACCATCCTCAGTTTCAACCTCCCCAGCCAATGTACCGCCCGGTCTGGCGAGCAGGCCTACGCATTGCGGCTACTGCCCGATCTGCTGGCCAACGGACATAGCAGCGTCCTGCAACGCCTGCTGGTTCTGGATGACCCTGTTCTTCGTAGCCTGAGATCAGCCTACGAACCCTGGCAGCGCGGTGACAGCTTGCTGGCGCTCTACGCATTTTGCAGCCCTCAGATAACGCCGGAGCTCGCTGCCGAAAGGCTGATGCTGGAAATCGAAGCATTTCGCCAGTCGGCCCCCTCCAAGGACGACCTGGAACGTGCCAAGGCTCGCTTGCTGGCAAGGCAGGTGTTCGAAAAGGATGACATCAGCAACCAAGCGCAGGCCATCGGCAAGCAAGCTGTCTGCGGCCTGGACCCGATTGCGCTGGCAGATGAACGACAAGCCATCGAAGCCGTGACAGCCGAGCAGGTCGGCCAGGTAGCCCTTGAGTTCCTGACCGATTCCCGCGCCGCCATTACCTTCATGCACCCCAAGGAGAGCGCTCATGCATGACACGACTCCGACTCAACAGCCCACCGAAACCAACCGCATTTACGGCGGCCTGGTCTCTGCCCGGGGGCTCGACCTGGATCAGTTCGAGTCCATCCAGACTCAGGTGCATGCCTGGACGACTGAAGCAGGGACAGGCGTGAAATTCGTCGAAACCCGCGGGTTACCAATCGTCGATATAGTACTGAGGTTCAAGGCTGGCACTGTTCAGGACACTGCGCACTCGGGCCTGGCAGCCTTGACGTTGTACATGCTCGATGAGGGCAGCCAGCAGTACACGGCCACGCAGCAGGCCGAACACCTCGAGCGCCTGGGGGCGATCGTCGAAAAGCAGATACGCCTGGAGCACGCGACGCTGAGCCTGCGTAGCCTGAGTACACAGGCCGTGCTAGGGCAGGCCCTGGCGGTTTTTACCGACCTCGTGGCACGTCCTGCATTCCTCACCTCTGCTCTGGACAAGATCAAGCCGCAGTTGCTACAGAGCAGCGCTTCACGTGAACGGCACCCTGTATTGAGGGCGCGTAGCGAAGCCTTCCGTCACCTGTTCAGTGGCCATCCCTACGGCTCCCCATTGGGTAACACCGAACAAGGTGTAACGGCGGTTACCACAGACGACTTGCGAACCTTCCACCAGCGCGCCTACTCCGCCAGTAACCTGGAGATGGTCGTGGTCGGAGATCTTTCCCTCGCGCAAGCGCAAGCGCTCTCACGCCAGATCAGCGAGGCTCTGCCACAGGGCTGGTTGGCAACAGATTTGCCAACTGTCCCGGCCCCTACCCGCGCGACGCTACACGTCGAACAGCCAGGTGCGAGCAGTGCGGTCCTGCTGGCACTCCCTTTGAACGTGCCCGCCAATGACCCGCAGTTCCCCGCCCTGTTACTGGCCAGCGACGTACTGGGAAAAGGGCTTGAATCGCGCCTGATGGTGGAGCTCCGCCAACGCCGCGGCCTCACTTACGGTGTGCATACCCATGTATTGCCATTACGGGCAGGCGGGTTGTTCACCACCGAATGGGAAGTCGCACCGGCGCATGTGCAAGGCTCTCAGGAACTGGTAGTGGCTCTGCTGCGTGACTTCATCGAGCAAGGGCCGACCCCGGCCGAATTGCGAGTAGCACGCAAACAACTGGAAGGGCAATTGCTGCGCAGTGTCGCTCAGAACAAGCGTCTGGCAGCGCTGCTCACGGAGTTTACCCATCATCGTCAACCTGAAGATCATCTCAATACCTACATCGAGCGCATCAACAGGTTGACGCCGGCAGATGTCCGCACCGCCATGCTGCGTCATCTCGACCTAAGCTACACCGTACAGGTCAGTGTCGGCCCAAGCGTCGCGCAACAACCTCTGCCAGCCCCCCACCAATAGTGCAGGTACAGCGGCGGGGTTTCATGGCACTCTAAGCAGGCACATCACGAGTCGCCCAGCATGCCCAGTCTCACCGCCACGTTCCGCCCGGCCATAGGCCTGTCCAACCCCCACCTGCAGACCCTGTGGGGGCCACTGTGGCGCAAGCTGCCAGAGCTGGAACGCCGCCGCGAACGCCTGTGGCTGGCCGATGGTGATTTTCTCGACCTCGACTGGCATGGGCCACATAGCCCGGATGCGCCGCTTGTGCTGGTGCTGCATGGCCTGACCGGCTCATCCCATTCGCCCTACGTCAAAGGCTTGCAACAATCGCTGCAAGCCCGCGGCTGGGCCAGCGTGGCGGTGAACTGGCGCGGCTGTTCGGGCGAGCCGAACCTGCTGCCACGCAGCTACCATTCCGGTGCCAGCGAAGACCTCGCCGAGGTGGTCGCTCACCTGCACGCCCAACGCCCTTCGGCGCCGTTGTATGCCGTCGGTTATTCACTTGGCGGTAATGTATTGCTCAAGTACCTGGGGGAATCTGGTTCAACCAGCCAGTTGCAAGCAGCCGTGGCGGTTTCGGTACCGTTCCGCCTGGACCAGTGCGCCGACCGCATCGGCCAGGGCTTTTCCAAGGTGTACCAGGCGCATTTCATGCGCGAGATGATGGCCTACGTGCAGGTGAAACAACGGCACTTTCGCGACCACGGGCACCACGAGGGGCTGGCCGCGCTCGACCGGCTGGGGCCATTGGGCAGGATGAAGACGTTCTGGGATTTCGACGGCAAGGTGACCGCACCGCTCAACGGCTTCAACGATGCCCACGATTATTATCGCCGCTCATCGAGCCGGTTCTATCTGGGGGAAAATCGTACGCCGACACTGATCATCCACTCCACCGATGACCCGTTCGTGTTCGGCCACAGCCTGCCCACGGCCAGTGAACTGGCACCGCAGACGCAGTTCGAATTGCATGAGCGGGGTGGGCATGTCGGGTTTGTCGACGGCAGCCTGCGCAATCCGGGCTACTACCTGGAGCGGCGGATTCCGCAGTGGCTGCTCGACGGTCAGTGATTACTCGCCAGTCGCCACGCCATGCTTGGGATCATTTATCCATTCGCTCCACGACCCGGCGTACAGCCTGCCCAGTGGATAACCTGCCAACGCCAGTGCAAACAAGTTATGGCAGGCCGTCACGCCTGACCCGCAATACGCCACCAGTTGCTCCGGCGAACGCCCTGCCAGCTTTTCAGCAAAGCGCTGCTTGAGCTGCTCCGGCGCCAGGAAACGACCGTCAGCTGCGAGGTTTTCGTTGAAGGCCGCGCACTGGGCACCCGGAATATGCCCGGCAACCGGATCGATTGGCTCCACCTCACCGCGAAAGCGCGGCAACGCACGGGCATCGATCAGGGTCAGGTCAGGGCTGCCCAGGCGCTTGGCCAGGTGCTCGGCGTCGATCAACAGCTTGGCGTCCGGCTCACCGCTGAAGGTCCCCTCGCGCTTGGCAGGGGCATCCAGGCTCAGCGGCAGATGCGCCGCATGCCAGGCCTTGAGCCCACCGTCGAGGATCGCCACGTCACTGCGCTTGCCCAGCCAGACCAGCAGCCACCAGGCCCTGGCGGCAAAAGCGCCGGGGCCATCGTCATAGAGCACCACTTCGCTGTCGTCGTCCAGGCCCCATTCGCGCAGGCGCTGGACCAACCGGTGCGGGTCGGGCAACGGGTGGCGGCCGGTGCGGCCCTTGCTGACAGGCCCACTCAAGTCGCGCTCCAGGTCGGCAAAGTGCGCACCGGCGATGTGCCCCTCGGCATAGCTGCGTTGGCCGTAATCCACATCCTCCAGGGCAAAACGACAATCCAGGATCACCAGCTTGGGCGAGTCCAGACGCTCGGCCAGCTGTTGCGGGGTGATCAATTGCGCAAGGGGCATGACAATCTCCTGATCGATGGCACGAAGGCCCTGGCTACTGTTCCAGAGCCTGATTGAACGGAACGTGGAATTCCTGACACAGGGCGTCCACGGCGCTGCGGGCGTTATGGGTGACGAAACCGAGCTCCAGCACCAGCACCTGATAGACGCCGCGCTTGAAGGCTTCTTCACCCAGATGCGCGGAATGTTCGCGCGTAGTGCTGAGAAAGCGCACCCACGAGGTCAGAACGATCCAGGCATTGATGGTCAGTGACTCGATCTGCGCAGCTTCCATGGCCAGGATCCCGGCATCGACGAAGCCGCGGTAGATGGCCTGGCCTTGGCGCAGGCAGCGCTCGGAGAAGCGCCTGTAGCGTGCGGCCAGCTCCGGGTCGCTTTCCAGCAGGTGTTCAAGGTCACGGTGCAGGAAGCGGTAATTCCACATCGCCGCAAGCAGCGCCTTGAGGTAGAAGCGCTTGTCCTCGACTGTGGCCATGCGGCCCTGCGGCGGGCGCAGGAAGCTGTCCACCAGCGCTTCGTACTGGCTGAACAGCACGGCGATGATCGCCTGCTTGTTGGGGAAGTGGTAGTACAGGTTGCCGGGCGATATTTCCATGTACGCGGCGATGTGGTTGGTACTGACGCTGCGTTCGCCCTGCTGGTTGAACAGCTCCAGGCTGTTCTGCACGATGCGCTCTTGGGTCTTCATGCGCGGGGCCATGCTCAGCTCCGAGTCTGCGGGCTTTCGATAATGGAGCCATCTTACGGTGAATCACCCCACGGGTGCACCGTTCCTCCCGGTGAAAAAAGTCGCACCATGGTACAAGTTAGAGTATAGGCTCTAGGCACTTCGAGCCCTGACGAGAGACCGCCGTGACCTCGCCCATCGCCTTGCCTCCTGTGCATTCCGACACCGACCTTGAAGCGACGTTCGCCGCTCAGCGCCAGGCCTTTGCCGGCAACCCCATGCCGCCAGCGGCGCAGCGGCGGCAGTGGCTGAAAAGCCTGCGCGAAGCGTTGCTGGCGGACCAGCAAGCGCTGATCGAAGCAATCGATGCCGACTTCAGCGGCCGCAGTGCCGACGAGACGCTGTTGGCCGAACTGCTGCCGTCGATGCAAGGCATTCGCCATGCCGAGCGCCACCTGCAGCGCTGGATGCGCCCGGCCCGGCGTGCCGTAGGCCTGGCCTTCCAGCCGGCGAACGCCCGCGTGCTGTACCAGCCGCTGGGCGTGGTAGGCATTATCGTGCCATGGAACTACCCACTGTTTCTCGCCATTGGCCCGCTGACCGGAGCCCTGGCTGCTGGCAACCGGGTCATGCTCAAGCTCAGCGAGTCCACCCCGGCCAGCGCGCTGGCGCTTAAAGCCTTGCTGGAACGGGTGTTTCCCGAGGACCTGGTCAGCGTGGTACTGGGCGAAGTCGAGGTTGGCCAGGCGTTCGCCAAGCGGCCCTTCGACCACCTGCTGTTCACCGGCGCCACCAGCATCGGCCGCCAGGTCATGCTGGCAGCCGCGCAGAACCTGACCCCGGTGACCCTTGAGCTGGGCGGCAAATCACCCGCCATCGTCTCGGCCAACGTACCGCTGGGCACCGCCGCCGAGCGCATCGCTTTCGGCAAGACCCTCAACGCCGGCCAGACCTGCGTCGCCCCCGACTACGTGCTGGTGCCACGTGACCGCCTGAACGACTTCGCCGACGCCTACCGCAACGCTGTGAAGCGCATGTACCCACGCATCGCCGACAACCCCGACTACAGCGCCATCATCAACCCACGGCAGTTGCAGCGCCTGCAGCACCTGCTGGACGACGCCCGCGGCAAGGGTGCCCAGGTGCTCGACCTGTACCCCGATGAGCCGCGCCAGGGCCGGCGCCTGCCACCGCACCTGCTGACCGGGGTCAACGACGGCATGCAGGTCATGCAGGACGAAATCTTCGGCCCGTTGCTGCCGCTGGTCCCTTACGACCACCTCGACGATGCCCTGGCGTACATCAATCAACGCCCCCGCCCTTTGGCGCTGTATTACTTCGGCTACGACCGTGGCGAGCAGCAGCACGTGCTGCAGCACAGCCATTCCGGCGGCGTGTGCCTGAACGATACGCTCTTGCACGTAGCCCAGGACGATTTGCCGTTCGGCGGGGTCGGCCCTTCCGGCATGGGCCATTACCATGGCCACGAGGGCTTCCAGACCTTCAGCAAGGCCAAGGCAGTGCTGGCCAAGCAACGCCTGAATGCCGCACGGCTGATCTACCCGCCCTATGGCAAGGCCTTGCAGCGCCTGGTCTACAAGCTGTTCATCCGCTGATGCAGCGCCGCGACCTGCTGCGCTTCAGCCTGGGCGCCAGCCTTTTCCTCAGTACCGCCAGCCTGGTCGGCTGCAGCAAGCAAACGCCCGCAGCCAGTTTCCAGGTGCTGCGTGACGATGACTTGCCAGCCCTGCTTGCGCTGATTCCGGTGGTGCTCGCCGGCACTGCAGCGAGCGACGAGTTGGTGCTGCACAGCCTTGACCACAAGCTGGCAGCACTGTCCCCGGAAATGCTCAAGCTCACTCGGCAACTGTTCGATGTGCTCAACCTGCCGCTGACCCGCGGCCCGCTGACTGGGGTCTGGGGCGGCTGGGAGCACGCCAGCGGCGCGCAAGTAACGGCGTTTCTGCAGCGTTGGCAGGACAGTTCGCTCAACCTGCTGCGCATGGGCCATGCCTCGCTGCTGCAACTGCTGCAAATGGCCTGGTACGAGTGCCCGCAAGCCTGGGCAGCCTGCGGCTACCCCGGCCCACCCAAGACCTGACAACAAGAGCATCTTCAATGCCTGTCACCGACCCGTTTCGCCAAGGCCTCGAACGTGGCTGGATCACCCATGACGGCTCACGCCTGGAGCAAGACCTGACGCTGGAGACCGATATCGCCGTGATCGGCAGTGGTGCCGGTGGCGCCACCAGCGCGCAGATGCTCAGCGCAGCAGGCTTCAAGGTATTGCTGATCGAGGAAGGCCCGCTGAAGACCAGCAGCGACTTCCATCTGCTGGAGAGCGAGGCCTACGCCAGCCTGTACCAGGAAGGCCTGGGGCGGATGAGCAAGGATGGCGCCATCACCATTCTGCAGGGCCGTGCAGTCGGCGGGACCACGCTGATCAACTGGACCTCGAGCTTTCGCACGCCCCCGCAAACACTGGCGCACTGGGCCACAGCGCATGGCGTGACGGGCCTGGGAGAGAACGCAATGCAGCCCTGGTTCGAGCGCATCGAGCACGACTTGGGCATCTTGCCCTGGGCGCTGCCAGCGAATGCCAACAACGACGTTCTGCGGCGAGGCTGTGAACAGCTCGGCTATCGCTGGGCGGTGATACCGCGCAACGTGCGTGGCTGCTGGAACCTTGGCTACTGCGGCATGGGCTGCCCGGTCAACGCCAAACAATCGATGCTGGTCACACGCATTCCGGCGACCCTGGAAAATGGCGGAGAGCTGCTCTACCTCGCACGTGCCGAACGCTTTGAACACAATGGCGAACGTATCGCCCGGTTGCAGTGCCAGGCGCTGGATGCTCAAGGGGTACACCCCACTGGCCGGCAGATCAGCGTGCGCGCCCGCCACTACATCTTGGCCGGTGGCGGTATCAACAGCCCGGCCTTGCTGCTGCGCTCCAAAGCACCCGACCCGCATGGCCGCCTGGGCAAACGGACCTTTCTGCACCTGGTCAACTTCAGCGCAGCACGATTCGACACGCGCATCGACCCGTACTACGGCGCTCCCCAATCGATCTACAGCGACCACTTCCAGTGGCAAGACGGTGTCGATGGGCCAGTGGGCTACAAGCTGGAAGTGCCCCCCTTGCATCCCGCCCTGGCCAGCACCCTGCTCGGCGGCTACGGCAGCGAAAATGCCAGGCGCATGGCAGAACTCCCCCACACCCACGTGATGCTGGCATTGCTGCGAGACGGTTTTCACCCCGAAAGCACGGGTGGCGCGGTGGAGCTGCGCGGGGACGGCTCGCCGGTGCTGGATTACCCGGTAACCGACTACCTGCGCGAAGGCCTGCGCCGCGCCTTCCACAGCATGGCGCAAATCCAGTTCGCTGCAGGCGCCGCGCAGGTTACCCCGGTGCACAGTGATGCCAGCGCCGCAGCCAGCCTTGATGAGGCCCGACGCATGATCGACGCCTTGCGCCTGGAGCCGTTTCGCACCCGCCTGGGTAGCGCCCATGTCATGGGCGGCTGCGCAATGGGGGAGGACCCACGCCAGGCGGTATGCGACAGCCTGGGCCGCCACCATCAGCTGGAAAACCTGTCGATTCATGACGGTTCGCTGTTCCCCACCAGCATCGGCGCCAACCCGCAGTTGTCGGTCTATGCCATCTGCGCCATGCTCAGCGACGCCTTGGCCACCCGCCTGGCACAGAGTGCATGACAACAAATACGCGCCCTGTCTATAGTGCCATCAGCCGGCCGCATGACTTGGCCGGGCGCAATCGCTGCGCTACCATCCGACTCCCCAACGCACTCCAGCCAGGATGACGCGATGAACCGAGTGTTGTACCCGGGTACTTTCGACCCCATTACCAAAGGCCATGGTGACCTGGTCGAGCGCGCTTCGCGCCTGTTCGACCACGTGATCATCGCGGTGGCGGCCAGCCCGAAGAAAAACCCCCTGTTCCCACTGGAACAACGGGTCGAGCTGGCCCGTGAGGTCACCAAGCACCTGCCCAATGTCGAAGTCATCGGCTTCTCCTCGCTGTTGGCGCACTTCGCCAAGGAACAGGGTGCGAACGTGTTCCTGCGCGGCCTGCGTGCGGTGTCGGACTTCGAATACGAGTTCCAGCTGGCGAACATGAACCGGCAGTTGGCGCCCGACGTCGAAAGCCTGTTCCTGACGCCTTCGGAACGTTATTCGTTCATTTCCTCGACGCTGGTGCGGGAAATAGCCGCTTTGGGCGGAGATATCACCAAATTCGTCCACCCCGTGGTGGCCGAGGCGCTCACCGAGCGCTTCAAGAAGTAACCTTGCGCACCTGATCATCGCGCCCGCGTGCACTGCGGGCGCGAATGCGGCACAATTGTGCCCAAAGCGTTGAACATGCCCGGGCGATGCGCCCCGGCCGGAGTCCCCATGTCCCTGATCATCACCGACGATTGCATCAACTGCGACGTCTGCGAACCCGAGTGCCCGAACGAGGCCATCTCCCAAGGCGAAGAGATCTACGTGATCGACCCGAACCTGTGCACCCAGTGCGTGGGTCACTACGACGAGCCGCAGTGTCAGCAGGTCTGCCCGGTCGACTGCATCCCGCTGGATGAAGCACATCCGGAAACCGAAGACGAGCTGATGGCCAAGTACCGCCGTATCACCGGCAAGGCCTGAGCGCCGCCTGGCAAGGGCTTCGCCCTTGTTCGCGGGTGAACCCGCTCCCACAGGTACGATGCAGTCTTTGTGGGAGCGGGTTCACCCGCGAATGGGCCGCCTAGCAGGCCTCAGCGCTGGCAGCGCGGGCAGAACACGCTCGCCCGCTGCCCTAGCTTCACCTCGCGCAGGGCCGTGCCACACAGCTTGCACGGCTGCCCGCCCCGCCCGTAGACGAACAACTCCTGCTGGAAGTACCCCGGCTGCCCGTCGCCGCCGATGAAATCGCGCAAGGTCGTCCCGCCCTGCTCGATGGCCGCCGCCAGTACCCGTTTGATCTCGCTCGCCAGTTTCAGATAACGCGCCCGGGAAATCCCGCCCGCCTCGCGGCGTGGGTCGATTCCGGCGGCGAACAGCGCCTCGGTCGCGTAGATGTTGCCCACCCCTACTACCACCGCGTTGTCCATGATGAAAGGCTTGACCGCCATCGAGCGCCCACGCGACAGCTGGAACAACCGCTCACCGTCGAACAGGTCGGTCAGCGGCTCCGGCCCCAGACGCAACAGCAGTTCATGGTTGAACGGGTCGAGGCTCCAGAGCATGGCGCCGAACCGCCGCGGGTCGGTGTAACGCAGCATCAGCCCCGATTCCAGCTCGATGTCGACGTGTTCGTGCTTGGCCGCTGGCAAGCCCAGCTCCACCAGGCGCAGGTTGCCCGACATGCCCAGATGACTGATCAAGGTACCGACCTCGGCGTTGATCAACAGGTACTTGGCCCGCCGCTCGACGCTGACGATGCGCTGCCCGGACAGGCGCACGTCAAGGTCTTCGGGGATTGGCCAGCGCAGGCGCCGGTCACGCACCACCACACGGCTGACGCGTTGGCCTTCCAGGTGCGGCGCTATTCCGCGCCGTGTGGTTTCGACTTCAGGTAATTCCGGCATCGATCAGTGCCCACCCAGCTCGCGAATGTTCTGTTTCAGGTTCTCGAAGTCGTAATCCGACAAGCCGATATAGTCCAGTACAAGTGGGCCGACCACACGCCACTCGTGGTCGACGCTCTGGTTGCCCAGCACACGGTACGAGGCGCAGATGTGCTCTGCCATCTTCAGTACGGCCAGCAGGTTCTTCAACTGGCTCTGGGTATTGCGCGACGAGTCCTCGCGGAAGATCGCCAGGGCATTATGGTGATTGGCGATGGCCGCGCTGATGTGCTCCGGCAGGCGCCACGACTTGGCCGTGAAGTAACCAACCACAGAATGGTTGGTGTTGAAGGCGCGGTTCTCGGTATCGACCACGCGAGTTTCCTCACCGGCCTTGGCGTACGCATCTTCCAGCACCTGCATGTAGTCGGGGAAGCGCTTGAGCATCAGCGGCACGCCGCAGTCGTGGAACAGGCCGAGCGTGTAGGCTTCGTCAGCAGCCTGGATACCTGTGCGCTTGGCCAGGGTCAGGCAAGTCATGGCCACATCCTGAGCGGTGTCCCAGAAGCGGTTGAGGGTGACGATGGTCTCGTCACTCATCTCGCCCTTGATCGACTGCGCGTTGATCAGATTGATGATCGAACGGCTGCCCAGCAGGTTCACCGCGCGCTGGATCGAGCCGATCTTGTTCGCCAGGCCGAAATGCGGCGAGTTGACCAGCTTGAGCAAGGCTCCAGCCAGGCCCGGGTCCTGGGAAATCAGCTTGGCGATGGTATCCAGGTCCGGGTCGGGCATGTACTGCTCGAACTGCAGGTCGACCATGATCTGCGGTTGCGGCGGAATGGTGATGCCTTGCAAGGCTTGCTGGATCTGTTCGGCGCTGAGTTCTTGGGACATGCGTGCACACTCGTGAAGGACCGGGGAATTCTACCCCCCTTACGCGCCAGGCGACCAACCACTGAATCCCTGTGGGGCGGCCTTGCGTCGCGAAAGGGCCGCATAGCGGCCCCGGCAATTTCTGCTGCGAAGCTGCAAACCTGGGGCCGCTACGCGCCCCTTTCGCGACGCAAGGCCGCTCCTACAAGGGACGCGCAGGCAGCCAACAGGCTATAATCCCGCTCTTTTTTCCCGGAGCGACGTCATGTCCCTGCCCAGCCTTCGCCTCAAAGCCAATGCCGACCGCCGCCTGCGCGCCGGCCACCTGTGGGTCTACAGCAACGAAGTCGACGTCTCCGCGACCCCGCTGCAAGGCTTCCAGGCCGGCCAGCAGGCAGTACTCGAGGCTGCCAACGGCAAGCCGCTGGGCATCGTCGCACTGAGCCCGAACAACCTGATCTGCGCTCGCCTGCTGTCGCGTGACATCAAGCTGCCGTTGGACAAGTCGTTGCTGGTGCACCGCCTGAACGTGGCCCTGTCCCTGCGCGAGCGCCTGTTCGACAAGCCGTGCTACCGCCTGGTGTACGGCGATTCCGACCTGCTGCCGGGCCTGGTGGTCGACCGCTTCTTCGACATCCTCGTGGTGCAGCTGGCCTCGGCCACCATGGAAGCGCACAAGGATGACGTGATTGCAGCACTGATTCAGGTGCTCAAGCCCAGCGGCATCCTTTTCAAGAACGACTCCGCCGCCCGCGACGCCGAAGGCCTGCAGCGCTACGTCGAAACCGTTTATGGCGAAGTGCCCGACTGGGTCCCGCTGGAAGAGAACGGCGTCAAGTTCGAAGCCCCGGTACGCGAAGGCCAGAAGACTGGCTGGTTCTACGACCACCGCATGAACCGCGCGCGCCTGGCCCCCTACGTCAAAGGCAAGCGCGTGCTCGACCTGTTCAGCTACATCGGTGGCTGGGGCGTGCAGGCCGGCGCATTCGGCGCCAGTGAAGTGTTCTGCGTCGATGCGTCGGGCTTTGCCCTGGATGGCGTCGAGCGTAACGCTGCGCTAAACGGCATCAGCGAGAAGCTGACCTGCATCGAAGGCGACGTGTTCGAGGCCCTGCGCGAGCTCAAGGCCGCCGAAGAGCGCTTCGACGTGATCATTGCCGACCCACCCGCGTTCATCAAGCGCAAGAAGGACCTGAAAAACGGCGAAGCGGCTTATCGCCGTCTCAACGAACAGGCCATGCGCATGCTCAACAAGGACGGCATCCTGGTCAGCGCCTCGTGCTCGATGCACCTGCCCGAGGACGACTTGAACAATATCCTGCTGACCAGCGCCCGCCACCTGGACCGCAACTTGCAATTGCTGGAGCGCGGCGGCCAAGGCCCGGACCACCCCGTGCACCCGGCCATTGCCGAAACCCGCTACATCAAGAGCATCACCTGCCGGTTGCTGCCAAACAGCTGACCCGCGCGGTCTGGGGCGCAATGCGCCCCAGACCGGTATCAGATTTCCAGCACCTGCGACGCGATCCCGAAGTACACCAGCACCCCCGCCGCATCGGCGATCGAAGTCACCAGCGGACCACTGGCAGTCGCCGGGTCGAGCTTCAGGCGTGTGAACAGGAACGGCAGGCTCATGCCGATCAGGCTGCCGACCAACACGATCACCAGCATGCTACTGGCTACGATCAAGGCAACGTCCGCGCCACCTCGCAATGCTCCCAGCGATGCCACCGCCAGGGCCATGGTGCCGCCGAGCGCCAACGCCACCCCGCATTCGCGGCCCAGCATGCGCATCCAGTCACGCATGACCACCTCTCCCGTCGCCAGCGCCCGCACCATCAAGGTGGCCGACTGCGCCCCGGCATTCCCCCCGCTGTCCACCAACAGAGGCAGGAAGAACACCAGCACGATATGCGCGGCGATGGTTTCTTCAAAGGCGGCGATGCCGGCGCCGGAAAACAGGTTGCCGAACACCAGCAGCACCAGCCACAGCACCCGCTTGCGGTAAAGCAGACCGACAGTGGCAGTGCGCAGGTTGCCGACGTGATTGGTGATCGATGCGCCTTTGTGGAAGTCTTCGGTCGCCTCCTGGCGAAGCTTGTCCAGCGCTTCGCTGGCCTGGTCATGCGAGAGTGGTTCTTTACAGCGAATGCAGTTTGCGCAGACAGAGTACATACGAGTCTCCAGGCGCCGACGCAGGCACCCGCAAACCTCGAACTCAGGGGTTCAAGCCTTCGCAAGCCCTGGCGACAACGCGCTCAGTGCCAATTTACAAGTTCGCGGTGAACTGAAACTGGGAAGGTCCATTGAGGTGATTTCTCGTGAAGCCGCACATGCGGCGCGGAGGATGATAACCAGCGCGATTGGCAGGGTCTGCCACGCAGGCACCGTTTCAGAGGCGTCCTACAAGCAGCCGGGAATCACTCTCAAACCACCGTCCAGGCACATCTTCATTCCCTCGCCGCGCCAGCGGTGTAGAATCGGCCTATTCATCGCCAGTCATCCCCGGCGGGTTTATGAGCTCTGGCCAAGCACGCGGCGATCCCGCGCGGTCTTCGGCCCCATCCGTGCCAGTGGCAACCGGCCTGTGGCGCAAAGGACAAGAGAAGCTCACTCCCCTATTTGTGACCTGATTAAGCCGCCAGGAGTGTTTCATGCCTGATTATCGTTCCAAGACTTCCACCCAAGGCCGCAACATGGCCGGCGCCCGCGCCCTGTGGCGCGCCACCGGGATGAAGGATGAAGACTTCAAGAAACCGATCATCGCCATCGCCAACTCGTTCACGCAGTTCGTCCCGGGCCACGTGCACCTGAAGGACCTGGGCCAGCTGGTCGCCCGCGAGATCGAACGCGCCGGTGGCGTGGCCAAGGAATTCAACACCATCGCGGTCGATGACGGCATCGCCATGGGCCACGACGGCATGCTGTACTCGCTGCCCAGCCGCGAAATCATTGCCGACGCCGTCGAGTACATGGTCAACGCCCACTGCGCCGACGCCATCGTCTGCATCTCCAACTGCGACAAGATCACCCCCGGCATGCTGATGGCCGCCCTGCGCCTGAACATCCCGGTGATCTTCGTTTCCGGCGGCCCGATGGAAGCCGGCAAGACCAAGCTGGCCAGCCACGGCCTGGACCTGGTCGACGCCATGGTCATCGCCGCCGACTCCACGGCCTCCGACGAGAAGGTCGCCGAGTACGAGCGCAGCGCCTGCCCGACCTGCGGTTCGTGCTCCGGCATGTTCACCGCCAACTCGATGAACTGCCTGACCGAAGCCTTGGGCCTCGCCCTGCCGGGCAACGGTTCGACCCTGGCCACCCACGCCGACCGCGAGCAACTGTTCCTCACCGCTGGCCGCACCATCGTCGAGCTGTGCAAGCGCTATTACCAGGAGAACGACGAGTCGGTGCTGCCGCGCAGCATCGCCAACTTCAAGGCGTTCGAGAACGCCATGATGCTCGACATCGCCATGGGCGGCTCCACCAACACCATCCTGCACCTGCTGGCGGCAGCCCAGGAAGGTGAAGTCGAGTTCGACCTGCGCGACATCGACCGCCTGTCACGCAAGGTGCCGCAGCTGTGCAAAGTGGCGCCGAACATCCAGAAGTACCACATGGAAGACGTGCACCGCGCTGGCGGCATCTTCAGCATCCTCGGTTCGCTGGCCCGTGGTGGCCTGCTGCACACCGACCTGCCGACCGTGCACAGCCGCAGCATGGAAGAAGCCATCGCCAAGTGGGACATCACCCAGACCGATGACGAGGCCGTGCACACCTTCTTCAAGGCAGGCCCGGCCGGCATCCCGACCCAAACCGCGTTCAGCCAGTCGACCCGCTGGGAAACCCTCGACGACGACCGTGAAAACGGCTGTATCCGCAGCTTCGAGCACGCCTACTCGCAAGAAGGCGGCCTGGCTGTGCTGTACGGCAACATCGCCCTGGACGGCTGCGTGGTGAAAACCGCCGGTGTCGACGAGTCGATCCACGTGTTCGAGGGCACCGCGAAGATCTTCGAAAGCCAGGACAGCGCCGTGCGCGGCATCCTCGCCGACGAAGTGAAGGCCGGCGACATCGTGATCATCCGTTACGAAGGCCCGAAAGGCGGCCCGGGCATGCAAGAGATGCTCTACCCGACCTCGTACCTGAAGTCCAAAGGCCTGGGCAAGGCTTGTGCGCTGCTCACCGATGGTCGCTTCTCGGGCGGCACCTCGGGCCTGTCGATCGGCCACGCCTCGCCTGAAGCAGCCGCTGGCGGTGCCATCGGCCTGGTGCGCGACGGCGACAAAGTGCTGATCGACATCCCGAACCGTTCGATCAACCTGTTGGTCAGCGACGAAGAGCTGGCTCACCGCCGCATCGAGCAGGACAAGAAAGGCTGGAAGCCGGTTGAAGTACGTCCGCGCAAGGTGACCACCGCGCTGAAGGCCTATGCCCTGCTGGCAACCAGTGCCGACAAGGGTGCTGTGCGTAACAAGGCAATGCTCGAAGGGCTGTGAGGCTCTGACGGCGTAAAAAAAAACCGGCGCCTTGAGCGCCGGTTTTTTGATTGCTCATTGATGTTCAATGAAACGGGGTAGCAGTGTCCGAGCAAAACATTGACAGCTTGTGAAGAGCGATTCCAAGTGACTCGTCATCAAACAATTTGCTTTTTCGAGCAGCGGATCCTGCCCCTCCAGACCAGCTTTTCAGATGTTCGCGAACTGCTGGGACTGTCGGTTCTACACCATCTACATGCAATAGCCAATCAACAGTAGCCAGTAGCTCCATACCAAAAGGAGACTCAAAACCATCGATCAATTCGGCAGTGAACTCCAACGCAGGCAAATACGCCTTGGCTTCACTGTTCAAATACGCCTGCACAAATGACTTGCGCCCCTCATCAAACCAGATCACGTCCAGAGGGCCCGCATCGCTGATTCGCTTTCCGCAGTGCAAATAACTACCATCAAGGTTGTCTAGCAGATGCTCAAGCCGGTTCGCGTAAGGGCCGTACTTATGAGCAACAAACTTCAACTCCAATGGGTTGATGCCTGGCGTGAACCGCTCGATTGATCGTTCTAGAAACCAGGCAAGCTTCTGGACTTCGAGCAAACTGCACTCCATCCCAAGCACCCAGTAGCGGCGCACCAGCTCTGCAATCAAGGCTCGAGCCGGGGTTAGCTTCTCAACACCACAGCGCTTGGAAACGTTTTGATAATTTGCCGTAGGCTCGAAAACAATAATATCCGCATCCAGATCATCCAGAACGCTCTGAATCTGTTCTCGTACCGTATCCCAAGGCAAGCCTCCATTGCCAGCGCCAAGTGGAGGGATAGCAATCGATGCCACTTGGTTCTCGATAATGAAGTTGCGCAAATCATGGAGACCATCGACGATCCAGCCAATTTGCGAAGGCGAGCGCCAATGCCGCTTGGTTGGAAAATTCACAATCCAGCGCGGCCCGTCCAGCTCACGCACTTCAGTGACAAACATCTTCCCAGTAATTACTTCTTTCGCTTTGCAAGCAGCAGCATACTGGCGATAGTTATCGGCAAAACGCTCCTTGAACATCAGCGCGATGCCTTTGCCCATCACCCCTACGGTGTTGACAGTATTAACCAGCGCTTCGGCCTTGGCCTCCAGCAGGTTACCTTGCATAAAGCGGATCATCAGAAGTACCACCTAGGGCGAGCATACACGGGAAGATTCAGCTGACGTTGCTGAACCTCCTTGTCGACACGACTCTTCAAAGTTTCGTTGTAGCAGACAATTCCCAGAAGGCCAGCGACCGGGACATGTCCATGGATAAGGGCCTCAGCCTGATAACGCTCCATTTTTCGAGGGTCATCAGGATCACGTTTGAAATCCCTGCGCTGCAAAATCCCCCAATCGATTTTGTCCAGCTGCGTGAGATCGCTGTAGTAGCCAGCCCAATGCGGGTAGGCATGGGCGTCCGTGAAGACAAACCGCAGACCCAGCGACTGCGCATGGTACAGACTGGAGACAAGAATCACGATCTCTTCGTTCCTCCGCTGGGGAACGCCCCACCCCGAGTGGATGTTCTTCATCATCACGGAGAACGGGGTGAAGTAGAACGGCACATAATCTGCCAGCGTCCCATTGGGATCTATAGGCACGTGGCGTTGCGCTCGCTTGCTGATCAGCTCTGGATTGCCGATTCCAACGTAAGCGCTGGAAAACTTACCGGATGACACAGCATGCAGCCCATGATCCAGAAGCCACGGTAGGTTATCGCGGTGAACAATTCGCCAGATGAGCGCCTTGGATGGGTTGAGACTGGAATAGATCATCTAGGTGGGAACATGTTTGGATTCGAGTCGATCCATAGATTGCCCATCCCCGCTCCCCTAGCCTCCCGCGCTACGGTTTGCTGGATTTCAGGTGATGGCGTATAGATTTTTGCAAACTGGGCCGCCAGCACTGGGCCCGGAGCTAAACACTCTGCCATGCAAATGTGCCTGCACAGGGGATCACGATACTCTCGTCGCTCCATCATGTCCCAGTCAATCGTTCCAATCCCTGCTTCATAATCCAGTAATTCAAGAGCGCCACCGGCCAATGGATGCCTTGGTATCACGCGCCAGTTGGACTGACGAGCGTAACTCCTGGCCACGGCAATCAATACAAAACGCTCGCCCGGTCGGTCATGATGCACTCTGCCATCGAAGGGGTTTTTCGCAAACCAGTGAAATGGCACAAACTGTTCCAGAGCCTCGCCCCGCCGGCCTTCGATAATTTCAGGATCAGCGATATCGGTGAAACCCGCCTCCAGATGGGCTCTGGGAAGCAAGCCCCTCCGCATGATGGAAGGGACATTTTCGACGCTGGTCAGATGGTAGATGAACTGCTGATCTCGAATAACCACTGGCAACCTCTGGCAGAAATGATATCCATGGGCCATCAACCATAGTCATTGGATCCATATCTGCCAGGCTGCAGCCACTTTAAATCCAATCCTGACCTTTACTGAATCTGCTCCGGCGTCACGATCACCCAGTTCTTGTCTGCGGTCACCGGCAACCCTTCCTTGGCCTGGGCCGCCGCATGCTTCGCGATCATCCCGTTCAACTGGTCCATGTACTTGGCCTTGCGGTTTATCCACAGGTGAATGCCGCCCTTGTCCACATCCACACCGTGAAACTGCATGTAGCCATCACTGGTCGGTGTATCACCGCCCACCAGCACCGGTTTCTTCCATTCATCGATGTAGGTGAGGATCGCCGCCTGCTTGCCCGCCATCCAAGTGGCCGGGGTCCACAGGTAAGGCGTCAGCTCGAGTCCTTCGTTGGCCTTGGCGTCATAGTGCCCGGCAGCGATCTGCTTGCGCGCCGTGGTCAGCTGGCCATTGGCGCGATCCTTGAGCAACAGGCTGACGCCAATCACGTTCTGCGGTTTGACGTTGTAGCCGTACTTGGGATCGGAAGCGACCATGCGCACCAACTCTTCCGAGGCCGCCGAGATCACGTAGACCTCGATACCGTTCTCCATCAGCTTGTTGTACAGCTCCGCCTGGCCAGTGAAGACCTTCGGCGGCTGCACCTCGATGGACTTGACCTGGTCACCTTCGAAATAGGTGCTGGGGATTGGCTTGGCAGAGGCCATCAGCTCATCGACCTGAGCCTTCAGCTCCTTGAGCGTAAAACCGGCAAACACCTGTGCCACCCACGGGTAGCAGACCATGTCGTCGATCTCGCACAGCCGGTAGTAGTAGCTGAACAGGCTTTCCTTGTGCGCAGCAGTGTCCTTGAACGGGATCAGCTTGAGCGACGGGTCGAGCTTGTCACGGGTCAACAGCCCTTTGTTTTCCATGAACGGCAGCAGCGCTTCTTCGAGGTCGTAGCGGTAGCTGGTGTTGTCCATGTCGAACACCGCGTAGTTACCTTTGTGGGCATTGGCGGCAATCATGGCGTCGAGCTGCCTGGCCGCATCGGCGGGCCAGTGCTTGAGCTCGGTAGCGAAGCTTTCGACACTGAACAACAGCGACAAGCCAAGGGCGAGGGCTTTCGGAGCGAATTTCATGTGCGGATCTCCTGAAATGACCTGGAAACGCTAGTGCAACATTCCCGCCTTAAAGGCCCTCACAACGACCCGCATGCAACTCTAAACGCCTTGTTCATTGCTATCCGCGACAAGCTGTTATTCCATTAGCGACTAAGCAAATTACTTTTGGGTATAAATTCGTTTGTTTTCAGGCTGTTAGCATTTCCGTTCGCAATCGCTCACCAGAGGCGATGCCTCTTCTGCTTTTTCCTGGAGCTTCAATGAACCTGCCGTTGTCTCTCAACCTGCTGGCGTTCCTGGCCTTGCTGCTGGGCCTGGCGCAAACCCGCCGCACCAACTGGAGCCTGGCCAAGAAAGTACTGCTGGGCCTGGCACTGGGCGTGGCGTTCGGCCTGGTCTTGCACACCATTTACGGCGCTGGCCACCCGGTACTCAAGGCCACCATCAGCTGGCTCGACCTGGTCGGCAACGGCTACGTCGGGCTGCTGCAGATGATCGTCATGCCGCTGATCTTCGCCTCGATCCTCAGCGCCGTGGCCCGCCTGCACAACGCCTCGTCGCTGGGCCGCATCAGCGTGCTGAGCATTGGCACGCTGCTGCTGACCACCGCCATCGCCGCGCTGATCGGCATTGTCCTGACCAACCTGTTCGGCCTTAGCGCCGAAGGCCTGGTGGCCGGCGCCCAGGAAAGCGCGCGGATGCAGGTTATCCACAGCGACTACGTCGGCAAGGTCGCCGACCTGAATATCCCGCAGTTGCTGCTGTCGTTCATCCCGAGCAACCCGGTCGGCGACCTGGCCCGGGCCAAGCCGACCTCGATCATCAGCGTGGTGATCTTCGCCGTGTTCGTTGGCCTGGCCGCGCTGCAACTGATCAAGGACGATGCGCAGAAGGGCGAGCGCGCCCTGTCGGCCATCGATACCCTGCAGGCCTGGGTGATGCGCCTGGTACGCGTGGTCATGAAGCTCACGCCTTATGGCGTGCTGGCATTGATGACCAAAGTGGTGGCCAGCTCGAACATGGAGGACATCCTCAAGCTCGGCAGTTTCGTGGTGGTGTCGTACCTGGGCCTGGCGCTGATGTTCGTGGTCCACGGGATCATCCTCGCCGCTACCGGCGTGAGCCCGCTGCGCTTCTTCCGCAAGGTCTGGCCGGTGCTGACCTTTGCCTTCACCAGCCGCTCCAGCGCCGCCAGCATCCCGCTGAACATCGAAGCGCAAACCCGCCGCCTGGGCGTGCCGCAGTCGATTGCCAGCTTCAGTGCATCGTTCGGCACCACGATTGGCCAGAACGGCTGCGCCGGGCTCTATCCCGCCATGTTGGCCGTGATGGTGGCGCCTGCGGTGGGCATCGATACCTTCGACCCGCTGTGGATAGCGACCCTGGTGGCGATCGTGACGCTGAGTTCGGCGGGGGTTGCCGGTGTGGGTGGCGGTGCGACCTTCGCCGCGCTGATCGTGCTGCCGGCCATGGGCCTGCCGGTCGAGTTGGTGGCACTGTTGATCTCGGTTGAGCCGCTGATCGACATGGGCCGCACGGCGTTGAACGTGAACGGTTCGATGACCGCGGGCGTGGTGACCAGCCAGTTGCTGAAAGAGACCGACAAGGAAGTGCTGGGCGGCGATGAACATGCCGAGCTAAGCCATACCTGACAAATCGCCGGGGGCGCCTTGCGCCCCTTTCGCGACACAAGGCCGCTCCTACAAGGCAAACGCGTATCCCTGTAGAAGCGGCCTTGCGTCGCGAAAGGGCTGCAAGGCAGCCCCAGCATTCTCAAACTTTGTTCCAAACCTCGAAGTGGTAAGCCGGCTTGCCTTCTTCAGCCTGCGCCTCGCTCGACAGCAACTTCCACTGGCCCTCATCGAACGCCGGGAACCAGGCATCACCCTGCGGCGATAGCTCGACCCGCGTCAGGTACATCCGGCTCACCAGCCCCTTCTCCAGCGCCTGCCCATACAGCTGCGCCCCGCCAATCAGCATCAGCTCACCAACGCCCTGCTCCCGCGCCCATTGCTCGGCCCGCGTCACCGCTGCTTCAAGCGAACTGAACACTTCGGCGCCCACCAGTTGCAACCCTGGCTGCCGGCTGACCACGATATTCAGCCGCCCCGGCAACGGCCGGCCCAGTGAATCCCAGGTCTTGCGCCCCATGATGATCGGCTTGCCCAGGGTGGTGGCCTTGAAGTACTTGAAGTCCCCCGGCAGGTGCCAGGGCATGGAGTTGTCGATGCCGATCACGCGGTTCTCGGCGTGAGCCGCGATCAGGCTGAGGGGGAGTGATGTATTCATGCCAGCGAGGATAGCACCGGGCGTGTGGGTTATGCTTCTGCCCTGAACCACGCAATGGAAGACCCTGTGACTGCACCGACTCCACTGGACAAGCGCTGGCTCACCGAAGCGGTACGCCTGCGCGAAGAACATGCCGGCCTGCTGGAAGACCAGGAGGCCAACCGCCACGCCCGCCAGCAGGGCGGTGACCTGGCGGCGCGCATCGAAACCCGTGCGCTGTGGCTGGCCGAACGCGATGGCATGACCACGGCCTTGCGCCACTGGCAGCAGGGCGCCCGCCTGGCGCTGCTGGCCTTGATGCTGCTGGCCATTTTCAGCGGCGCAGGCCTGGCCTTCGCCGCCCTGGGCGACGGGCAACGCCCGGTCAACGTGTTCTGGGCCCTGGGCAGCCTACTCGGGCTGAACCTGCTGATGCTGCTGGGCTGGGCCGTGGGTTTTGCCTTGAGCGGCGAGCACGGCGCCAGCCTCGGTCGCCTGTGGCTGTGGTTGAGTGAACGCTTTGCCCGCGATGCCAAGGCCGCGCACCTGGCGCCAGCGCTGTTGGTGCTACTGCAACGCCAGCGCCTGAACCGCTGGCTGCTGGGTGCCCTAGTACACGGGCTGTGGCTACTGGCGATGCTCGCCGCCCTGGTCATGCTCCTGACCTTGCTGGCTACCCGCCGGTACGGCTTCGTCTGGGAAACCACGCTGCTTGCCGCCGACCCGTTCATTCACCTGACCCAAGCCCTCGGCGCACTGCCCTCGCTGCTTGGTTTCGCCGTACCGGACGAGGCCATGATCCGCGCCAGCGGCGACACCCTCCCCGCCCTGGATATCGCCCGCCAGGCTTGGGCCAGCTGGCTGCTCGGCGTGGTGTTGGTGTACGGCCTGCTGCCGCGCCTGCTGCTGGCCGGGCTGTGCCTGTGGCGCTGGCGCCAGGGCCGTGAGCGGCTGACGCTTGACCTCAGCCTGCCCGGCTACGCGCAGCTGCGCGACGCCCTGATGCCCCGCAGCGAGCGCATCGGCGTGCAGGATACAGCCCCCGATGCGCTGCCACAATTCGAGGCTGGCCAGTTGGAAAGCACCAGTAGCGGCGCCCTGCTGGTGGGCCTGGAGCTGGACCACCAGCACCCTTGGCCGCCCGCCCTGCCCAAGGCCGTGACCGACGCTGGCGTGCTCGACAACCGCGAATCACGCAACAAGCTGCTCGAACAGCTCAGCCGTTTCCCGCCAGCGCGCCTGGCCATCGCCTGCGACCCACGCCGCTCGCCCGACCGCGGCAGCCTGGCGCTGCTCGCAGAGCTGGCACGCCATGCTGGCGCCACTCGCATCTGGCTGCTTCAGGCAGCGCCCGGCCAAGCCCTGGACGCCCAGCGCCTGGGTGACTGGCACGACGCCCTTGACCGCCTCGGCCTGCCCCATGCCGACACCTCGCCCCTGACCTGGCTGGAGCATGGCCATGACTGAGCCGCTGAAACTGGCCGTGGTTGGCCACACCAACGTCGGCAAGACCTCGCTGCTGCGCACGCTCACCCGTGACGTCGGCTTTGGCGAGGTCTCACACCGCCCCAGCACCACCCGCCACGTCGAAGGCGCACGGCTGTCGGTGGATGGCGAACCGCTGCTCGAGCTCTACGACACGCCCGGCCTGGAAGATGCCATCGCCTTGCTCGACTACCTCGAGCGCCTGGAACGCCCCGGTGAACGCCTGGACGGCCCAGCCCGCCTCGAACGCTTCCTGCAGGGCAGCGAGGCGCGCCAGCGCTACGAGCAGGAAGCCAAGGTGCTGCGCCAGTTGCTAGCGAGCAATGCTGGCCTTTATGTCATTGACGCCCGCGAGCCGGTGCTGGCCAAGTACCGCGACGAACTGGAAGTGCTGGCCAGCTGCGGCAAGCCGTTGTTGCCGGTGCTCAACTTCGTCGCCAGCAGCCAGCACCGTGAGCCGGAATGGCGTGAAGCCCTTGCCCGGCTTGGGCTTCACGCACTGGTGCGGTTCGATAGCGTCGCCCCGCCAGAAGATGGCGAACGCCGGCTGTACGAGAGCCTGGCACTGCTGTTGGAAGACGCCCGACCAGCCCTGCAACGGCTGATCGACGACCAGCAGGCACAGCGCCTGGCGCGCCAGCAAAGCGGCAAGCGGCTGATCGCCGAGCTGCTGCTCGACTGCGCGGCCTGCCGCCGCAGTGTCGAGGCTGAGCCGGTAGCCGAGGCGCGCGCCATCGAGGCACTGCGCCAGGATGTGCGCCAGCGTGAACAGCGTTGCGTAGAAGCATTGCTCAAGCTGTATGCCTTCCGACGGGAGGATGCCAATGCCGGTGATTTGCCGTTGCTGGATGGCCGTTGGGGTGATGATCTTTTCAACCCCGAGACTCTGAAACTGCTGGGTGTGCGCCTGGGCAGCGGCGTGGCGGCCGGGGCTGCTGCCGGTGCCGGGGTTGACTTGCTGGTTGGGGGCCTGACCCTCGGCGCAGCAGCGCTGGCAGGTGCCATTGCCGGTGGTGCGCTGCAGACGGCGCGCAACTATGGGTCAAGGCTGATGGGCAAGCTGAAGGGGCAACGCGAACTGACGGTGGATGACACAGTGCTGCGGCTGCTGGCGTTGCGTCAGCAGCACTTGATGGTAGCGCTGGATAGCCGTGGGCATGCGGCGCAAGACCGCATACGGCTGGGTGAAGTGGATGAAAAGGCCTGGCGTGAGGGCAAGCTGCCAGAGGCGTTGATCAAGGCACGGGCGCATCCGCAGTGGTCGACCCTCAACCCTGGGGCGAAGCTCAATCAGGCCGAGCGCCAGGAACAGCTGGAGGCGCTCGTTTCACAGATCTGATTCAGCAGGTCTTGCCCTTTCGCGGGCAAGCCCGCTCCCACAAAGGGACTGCACAACTTTCGAAAAGTGTGCGGTCCCTTTGTGGGAGCGGGTTTACCCGCGAAGAGGCCGGAGCAGGCAACTTCAAAGCAAAGCCAGAGCCTTCTGCTTGAGCAGCGCCAGATCCATCACCGGCACCCCGACCTCCTTGGCCATCTCGTCCCACTCCCGCATCCGCAAGCTCACCTCGAACAGCGGATCCTGCTCGAATGTATCCGCCTCGGCTGCGCTCATCACGCCCCCCTGATACTCCAGGGTCCGCCGGCTCGCCTCGCTCAGCCGCTGGTAATACCCAGGCTCGCGCAAGGTCAGGTAACGCTTGGCCTCCACGTGGTATTGCACCAGCCGCGCCATGCGCTCGCCAAAGCCACAACGACGCAGGTATTGCGCACCGATGCGCTCATGGCTGACCACGCCATAGCCGCCCATGCTGGCGTCACCGCCGCACAGGTGGCCGATGTCATGGAAGAACGCCGCCAGCACCACTTCATCATCGAAGCCTTCAGCCATGGCCAGCTGCGCAGCCTGGGACATGTGTTCGAGCTGGTTGATGGCTTCGCCGATGTAGTCGTCGCTGCCATGCTGCTCATACAAACTGAACAGCCTGTCGATGATCTGGGATGGCGTAGGCATGGGCTTCACTCCTGGGCTTATTGTTGCGCCACTTTCTCCGACTTGCCGTCATAGCGCTTGCGCCATTCGGTGAGGATCTCGTCGCGGTTCTTCGAGGCCCAGGCAAAGTCGTTCTTGATCAGGCGCTGTTCATAGTCGGCCGGCAGCTCGGTCTGTGGCTTGGCGATACCTGGCGCGGCCAGTACGGCAAAGTTGTCCTTGTACAGCTCCATGGCCGCCGGGCTTGCCGAGAAATCAGCCAGGCGCTTGGCCGCGTCAGCCTTGGGCGAGCCTTTGATCACGGCAGTTGCTTCGATCTCCCAGCCCAAGCCTTCCTTCGGCAGCACGATATCCAGCGGCGCGCCTTGGCGCTTGAGCTGCACGGCCGGGTACTCGAACGAAATACCGATCGGAAACTCGCCCGCCGCCGCCAGCTTGCACGGTTTGGAGCCGGAGTGAACATATTGGCCGATGTTCTGGTGCAAAGCATCCATGTAGGCCCAGCCTTGAGGCTCGCCGAAGGTCTGCAGCCAGGCGCTGACGTCAAGGAAACCGGTGCCGGACGAGGCCGGGTTGGGCATGACGATCTTGCCTTTGTACTCAGGCTTGGTCAGGTCCTGCCAGCTCACGGGTTTAGTCAGGCCCTGCTTTTCGGCTTCGACAGTGTTGAAGCAGATGGTCGCGGCCCACACGTCCATGCCGACCCAGGCTGGCGGGTTGGCCGCATCGCGGTAGTTCGCCGAGATCTTGCCCAGGTCTTTCGGCGCGTAGGCTTCGAGCATGCCGTTGTGGTCGAGAATGGCCAGGCTGGAAGCGGCCAGGCCCCAGACCGCGTCGGCCTGTGGGCGCTCCTTCTCTGCCAGCAGCTTGGCGGTGATGATGCCAGTGGAATCACGCACCCACTTGATCTCGATGTCCGGGTTGGCCTTTTCGAAGGCCTGCTTGTAACTCTTGAGCTGCTCGGCTTCCAGCGCGGTGTACACAGTCAGCTGTGTGGCTGCGGCCGAAGCCTGCAGGCTGAAGACGGCGGATACGGCAGCGGCAAGTGCAAGGGGCTTGAACATGATGCGTTTCCTATCAGTGTGGGCAGGCAGTCATTGGCCGGGCGCGCGCTGGCGCCAGGCCTGGGAGCGGCGCAGCAGGCCGCGGGAAGCCGCGGCCAGCAGCAGCGATGCGGCGGCGCTGGTCAGCAGGATCAGGGTCGACATGGCGGCAGCACCGCCGACGTTGCCAGCATCGTCCATGTTCAGCACGGCGACTGCGGCGAGGAGGGTGTCGGGGCTGTAGAGGAAGATCGCCGCCGACACGGTGGTCATCGCCGAGACGAACAGGTAGCGGATGATGTCCAGCAGCGCCGGCAGGCAGATCGGCACGGTGACCCGCACGAAGTGCTTGTATAGCGGGGCCTTGAGCGACAACGCGGCGGCCTCGAACTCGCCGTCGAGCTGGCGCAGCGCGGTGGCGGCGGTCATCTGCGCGGTGGTCAGGTAGTGGGCGATGGTGCACAGCACCAGCAGCGCCATGCCGCCGTAGAACACGTGCAGCGGGTTGCCGCTGAGGTTGAAGAAGAACACGTAGCCCAGGCCCAGCACCAAACCCGGTACCGCCATGGGGATGAAGCTGAGCAGACGCAGAGCCTGGTTGAGCAGGCGCTGACCTTGGGTTTTCTCCATCAGGTAGGCGCCAGTGAAGATCACGATGCTGCCGATCAGTGCGGTGCACAGGGCCATGGTCACACTGTTGCGGTAGGCCAGCCAGCCGCCACCGGCGGTGTCCTCGAACTGGTAATGCTTGAACGACAGGGTCAGGTTGTACGGCCAGAACGTGACCAGCGACGAGTACACCGCCATGCCGATTACCACCAGCAGGGCTGCGCAGACCAGCAGCACGATGGCCAGGTAACAGGCATCACGGCAGCGCGACGGCTTGGGCTCGAACACCTGGGCTCGGCCGCTCATCGCCTCGCCCTGGCGCCGACGCAGCCAGGCATCGACGCCGAAGCTGAACAGCGCCGGCAGCAGCAATACCATGCCGATCAACGCGCCACGGCCGAACTGCTGCTGGCCGACAACCGCCTTGTAGGCCTCCAGCGCCAGCACCTGATAATCGCCGCCCACCACGACCGGCACGCCGAAATCGGTGATGGTCAAGGTGAATACCAGGCAAAACGCGGCGAACACCGCCTGACGCGTGGCTGGCCAAGTGATGCTGAGAAATGCCCGCCACGGCCCGGCCCCCATGCTCGACGCCGCGTCGAACAGCCGCGCGTCGGCCAGCGACAAAGCCGAGAGAAGGATCATCAACGCATGGGGGAAGGTGTAGATGGCCTCGCCCAGGACAATGCCCCAGAAGCCATAAATATTGTGGCTGAGCAGGCTGCGCAACAGGCCTTGGTTGCCGAAAAGATAGACCAGGGCAATCGCCGGTAGCATCGACGGCGCCAGCAACGGCAGCAGCGAGATGCCGCGCCACAGGCCCTTGGCCGGGATCAGCGTGCGCTGCAAGGCGTAGGCGAAGAGGTAGGCCAACGGCACCACGATCGCCGCCACGGTAAAGGCCACCGACAGGCTGTTGCCGAGCAGCCAGTGAAAGTTTTCGCTGGCGAACAGTTCGCGGGCAGCCAATACGCCACCGCCCTGGCCGGCTTCACCGCTGAAGCCTTTCCAGAAAATGGCCAGCAGTGGCATCACCACGGCCAGCAGCAGAAGAATCAGCAGCAGGCTCTTGCCACCGACAACGAACAGGCGGTCACCCAGGGCGACGTCACCGCGTCGCGCATCCTTGGTCGGGGTCAGCGGTAAAGACATTGGCGCGGCCATCTCAGGCAAACACCTGCAGGCTCTGCGGTGGCAGCGCCACCCAGATGTCCTGCGAGCCCAGGGGCGGCATGGCTTCGGGCGCAAGTTCGGCGAGCAGGGCATGGCCCGGCAGCGCCTCGAGCTCGAAGCTCATGCGGCAGCGGTTGCCAAGGAAGGTGATTTCGCGGACCTTGGCCGGGAACAGGTTCTCCTCATGCACCACTGGGTTCACGGTGATTGCCTCTGGGCGGCAGAACAGTCGACCACTGCGGGCACTACCCGCGTTGGTTGCCAGGCGCATGCTCATGGCGCCGACCTGGGCGTGGCTCTCGCTACTGCGCTGGAACGGCAGCCAGTTGCCTTGGCCGACGAATTCGGCGACGAACGGCGTGGCTGGCTGGTCGTAGATTTCCTGCGGGGTCGCGTATTGCTCGACCTGGCCGTTGTTCATCACCGCGATGCGGTCAGCCATGAGCATGGCTTCGTCCTGGTTGTGGGTGACCATCAACGTGGTGATACCCAGCTGGCGCTGCAGCTGGCGCAGCTCGGTACACAAGTGCTCACGCACGCGGGCATCCAGTGCTGACATCGGTTCGTCGAGCAGCAGCAGTGACGGCGACGGCGCCAGCGCACGGGCCAGGGCCACACGCTGTTGCTGGCCGCCGGACAGCTGGCCGGGATACTTCTTTTCGCTACCGGACAGGCCAACCAGCTCAAGCATTTCCGCCACGCGCTGGCGGCTCTCGTCGCGGCTGCTGCCGGTCAGGCCGTAAGCAATGTTGGCTTCAACGCTAAGGTTGGGGAACAGTGCGTAGGACTGGAACAGGATTCCGTAGTCCCGGGCCTGGGGTGGCAGTTCGGAGATGTCGCGCTCACCGATGTACAGCGCGCCACGGTCCTGGCGCTCAAGGCCTGCGATGCAGCGCAGCAGGGTGGTCTTGCCGCAACCGGACGGGCCAAGCAGGCACACCAGCTCACCGGCGGCGATGTCCAGGGACACATTGTTCAGCGCCGTGAAGGCACCGAAACGTTTGTGGATACCGCGCACTTTCATCTGTGCGCCCGGGGTGGCGTGGTTCATGGCAAGGCCTCATCGAACAAGTGAGGGCCATGCTAGGAAGGCTGTGCGAAGGTTCTGTGGCTTTTGGGCAAAAGCCGCTGATAGTGGTATAGGCAGATTTGGTAGTGGCCGCGAGGGCCTATTCGCGGGTAAACCCGCT